>JAFAFY010000093.1 GCA_023423235.1 Pseudomonadota bacterium | reverse complement strand
TGCTCCAGGTTCACCTGGTGGACGATGCCGGTGTTGGGCGGCACCACCTTGAAGTTGTCGAAGGCCTTCTGGCCCCAGCGCAGGAAGCCGTAGCGTTCCTTGTTGCGCTCGAACTCGATGCGGCCGTTGATGTCCAGCGCATCGGGCCGGCCGAACACGTCGACCTGGACCGAGTGGTCGATCACCAGTTCCGAGGGAATCAGCGGGTTGATCTGTTCGGGACGGCCGCCGAGCTTGACCACCGCGTCGCGCATCGCCGCCAGGTCGACCACGCAGGGCACGCCGGTGAAGTCCTGCAGCACCACGCGCGCCGGCATGAACGCGATTTCGGTATCCGGCACCGCCTTGGGGTCCCAGGTGGCGACGGCCTCGATGTGGGACGCGGTGACCGACTCGCCGTCCTCGTGGCGCAGCAGGTTCTCCAGCAGGATCTTCATCGAGTAGGGCAGGCGGGCGATGTCGAAGCGTTCGCCCAGCCGCGGCAGGCTGGCGTAGCGGTAGCGGGTGCCGTCTAGGTCGAGGTCGGTACGGGTGGCGAAGGAATCGCTCATGGGAGGGCTCCTGTGGCTGGCAGCGGACCGGGGCGGGCGCCGCGAAAGGGATATTGTCGTCAATCCAACGTGTTCAGCTTGTTCAGTACGTCATGCAGGCGTTGAGTATGGATCGTGAAGTATGTATGATTTGTCCATACTTCAAGCGGGAGCCGCCACCTTGGAAGCCACCGTCGCAGAGCGCGGCCAGATCACGCTGCCCAAGGCGGTGCGTGATGCGCTGGGGCTGAGCAAGGGCACGATCCTCAAGGTGGAACTGGAGGGTAGCCGCATCGTGCTGCGCAAAAGTGTCGATGACGCCGTCTCGCGCGCCCGTGGCCGTTTCCGCCTGGAAGGGTTCGAGTGCACCGATGCGGCGATGCGCGCCGCGCGCGGGCACGATGGCGAGCCGGGCGCGGACACTGGTCCGTCCGCTTCGGGACCCACGGACGACTGACGCCGCATGATCGCCGTCGATGCCCCCGTGCTGGTGGACCTGCTGGTCGATGGCCCGCATGCCGACGCCGCCGAGGCCTGCCTGCGGCAGTACCTGAGCAGCGGGCCGGTGGTGGTCTGCGACGTCGCGCTGGCGGAGATCTGCAGCGCGCTGCAGGACGGCGACGAGACCATGACCGTGCTCGAGGACATGGGCGTGCGCTTCAGTGCGGTCGAGGCCAAGTCGGCGCTGCGCGCCGGCGAGATGCAGCGCCGCTACTGGCGCCGCGGTGACGGCCTGGCGCGCGCGGTGCCGGATTTCCTGGTCGGCGCCCACGCCCTGCTGCAGTGCAATGGCCTGATCACCCGCGACGACGCGTTCTTCCGCACCTATTTCAAGGGACTCAAGCTGATCGTCCCGGCTGCCTGATCCGCTGCAATCCCTGCCGCTGTTGCACTGCATTTTCCACCCCGGCGCCCGCAAGGCGCGCCTGTACTCACCCGAAGTTTCTGGAGTTGCCCGAATGTTGGAAGCCTACCGCCACCACGTTGCCGAGCGCGCCGCGCTGGGAATCCCGCCGCTGCCGCTGACCGCGCAGCAGACCGCCGAGGTCATCGAACTGCTGAAGGCACCGCCCGCAGGCGAGGCGGCGTTCCTGCTGGAGCTGCTGACCCATCGCGTGCCGGCCGGCGTCGACGACGCGGCCAAGGTCAAGGCCTCCTATCTCGCCGCGCTCGCCTTCGGCACCGAGGCCAACCCGCTGATCAGCCGCGCCCGCGCCACCGAACTGCTGGGCACCATGCTCGGCGGCTACAACGTGCAGCCGCTGGTCGACCTGCTGGACGATGCCGAGGTCGGCGCGATCGCCGCCGAAGGCCTCAAGCACACCCTGCTGGTGTTCGACGCGTTCCACGACGTGGAAGAAAAGGCCAGGGACGGCAACGCCAACGCCAAGGCGGTATTGCAGAGCTGGGCCGACGCCGAATGGTTCACCAGCAAGCCGGAAGTCCCCGAAAGCCTGACCATCACCGTGTTCAAGGTGCCGGGCGAGACCAACACCGACGACCTGTCGCCGGCCCCGGACGCGACCACGCGCCCGGACATCCCGATGCACGCCCTGGCGATGCTCAAGAACAAGCGCGACGGCGCGGCGTTCGTGCCCGAGGAAGACGGCAAGCGTGGCCCGATCCAGGCGATCCTCGACCTCAAGGACAAGGGCCACCTGGTGGCCTACGTCGGCGACGTGGTCGGCACCGGTTCCTCGCGCAAGTCGGCCACCAACAGCGTGCTGTGGTGGACCGGCGAGGACATTCCCTACATCCCCAACAAGCGCTTCGGCGGCGTGTGCCTGGGCAGCAAGATCGCGCCGATCTTCTACAACACCATGGAAGATGCCGGTGCACTGCCGATCGAGCTCGACGTCTCGCAGATGGAGCAGGGCGACGTGGTCGAACTGCGTCCCTATGACGGCAAGGCGCTCAAGGACGGCGCGGTGATCGCCGAGTTCCAGGTCAAGTCCGACGTATTGTTCGACGAGGTGCGCGCCGGTGGCCGCATCCCGCTGATCATCGGCCGTGGCCTGACCGGCAAGGCGCGCGAGTCGCTTGGCCTGCCGGCGACCACGCTGTTCCGCCAGCCGGCGCAGCCGGCCGATACCGGCAAGGGCTTCACCCTGGCGCAGAAGATGGTGGGCCGCGCCTGCGGACTGCCGGAAGGCCAGGGCGTGCGCCCGGGCACCTACTGCGAGCCGAAGATGACCTCGGTCGGCTCGCAGGACACCACCGGCCCGATGACCCGCGATGAACTGAAAGACCTGGCCTGCCTGGGCTTCAGCGCGGACCTGGTGATGCAGTCGTTCTGCCACACCGCGGCGTATCCCAAGCCGGTCGACGTCAAGACCCACCACACCCTGCCGGAGTTCATCTCCACCCGCGGCGGTATCTCGCTGCGCCCAGGCGACGGCGTGATCCACAGCTGGCTCAACCGCATGCTGCTGCCCGATACCGTCGGCACCGGCGGCGACTCGCACACGCGCTTCCCGGTCGGCATCTCGTTCCCGGCGGGCTCGGGCCTGGTCGCGTTCGCGGCCGCGACCGGCGTCATGCCGCTGGACATGCCCGAATCGGTGCTGGTGCGCTTCAAGGGCAAGCTGCAGCCCGGCGTGACCCTGCGCGACCTGGTCAACGCGATCCCGCTCTACGCCATCCGCCAGGGCCTGCTGACGGTCGCCAAGCAGGGCAAGAAGAACATCTTCTCCGGCCGCATCCTGGAGATCGAAGGCCTGCCGGACCTGAAGGTGGAACAGGCGTTCGAGCTGTCCGACGCCTCGGCCGAGCGTTCGGCGGCGGGCTGCACGGTGCGGCTCGACAAGGCGCCGATCATCGAATACATCACCAGCAACATCACCCTGCTGAAGTGGATGATCGCCGAAGGCTATGCCGACCCGCGCTCGCTGGCACGCCGCATCGAGAAGATGGAAGCCTGGCTGGCCGACCCGCAGCTGCTGGAGCGCGATGCCGACGCCGAATATGCGGCGGTCATCGAGATCGACCTTGCAGACGTGCACGAGCCCATCGTCGCCTGCCCGAACGACCCGGACGACGTGAAGACGCTGTCGGAAGTCGCCGGCGCGGTGATCGACGAGGTGTTCATCGGCTCGTGCATGACCAACATCGGCCACTTCCGTGCCGCGTCCAAGCTGCTGGAAGGCAAGCGCGACATCCCGACCAAGTTGTGGGTCGCGCCGCCGACCAAGATGGACGCCGCCGAGCTGACCAAGGAAGGCCACTACGGCACCTTCGGCACCGCCGGCGCGCGCATGGAAATGCCGGGCTGCTCGCTGTGCATGGGCAACCAGGCGCAGGTGAAGGAGGGTGCGACGGTGTTCTCCACTTCCACCCGCAACTTCCCCAACCGCCTGGGCCGCAACTCCAACGTGTATCTGGGCTCGGCGGAACTGGCGGCGATCTGCTCGCGCCTGGGCCGCATTCCGACCAAGGCCGAGTACATGGCCGACATCGGCGTGCTCGACGCCAACAGCGCCGACATCTATCGCTACATGAACTTCGACAAGATCGAGGATTATCGCGAGGTGGCGGAGACGACCGCGGCCTGAGGCATCACCTGCAGGGATGCAAGCGCAAACACCCGGCTCCGGCCGGGTGTTTTGCGTTGCACGCGCGCATCAGCAGGCCCGTACACCAGGATGCTGAATCCCCGGCCAGAACCGATGCGCGGATCAGGGGCCTGCGCGCAGCAACCCGGCAAGCGCATCCGCATCGCGGTCCAGCGCCGCACGATCGGCCTGGCGGCCGAACAGTCCGAACGTGCGCGCCAGCAGGCGCATGCCGAACGCGGCCGTGTCGCCGCGCCTGCGCGGGATGCAATGCAGGTGCAGGTGGGGAATGTGCTGGTTGGCCGCGATGCCGTCATTGAGCAGCAGGTTGCCGCCGCCCTCGGCCAGCCCGAGCGCTTCCTGCGCGCGCAGGACGGCATCGGCCAGCGCGAACAACCGCTGCCGTGCGCCATCCTGCAGTTCGGAAATGCGCGCGGCGTGTTGCCGCGGAATGATCAGCGCATGGCCGGGCCGGATCGGATGGATATCCATCACCACCAGCCAGTCGCTGTCCTGGTGGACGATGCTGGCCGGCAGCTGGCCGGCGGCAATCGCGCAGAAGATGCAGGGGCGCGGTGTTGTCATCCGGGCTGCTCCTCGCTGGTCCGATCGTCGTTGGTGCAGTGCCGGCTTGCGCGGTCTTCCTGCGGCGTGCCCGAGGGGGCAGCCCCGTGCCTGCGCGGACGCAAGGCGTCGGCCCGCGCCCGGGCCTGCAGCGCCGGATAGTCGACCTTGCCATTGCTGTTGAGCGGCAGCGCGTCGAGCACCTGCAACGTCCCCGGCATCATGTAGGCGGGCAAGCGGCGGCGCATGGCGGCCAGTGCCGGTGCGCGCTCGAATCCTTCGCTGGCCACGAATGCGGCCAGCCCGGTCAACGTGCCGGACGGATCGGCCAGCGTCACCACGGCGACCTGCGCCGGCTGACCGGTGGCGGCGCAGGCCTCGCGCAGTTGTGCCTCGACTTCCTGCAGTTCCACCCGGTAGCCGCGCAGCTTGACCTGGCGGTCGATTCGGCCGTGGTAGTGGGCAACGCCCCGGGCATCGATCGAGGCGAGGTCCCCGGTGCGGTACCAGCGCGTGGCGTGACGATCCGGCAGCAGCGCCTCGACGAAGCGCGCATGGGTCTGGTCACGATCCTGCCAGTAGCCGAACGCCAACTGGTCGCCACCGAGCCACAGCTCGCCGGGTTCACCTTGGCCGCATTGCGCGCCCTCGGCGTCGACGATGGCCAGTTCCATTCCGGGGAAGGGCACGCCGATGGGCACGACGCGTTGCAAGGCATCGTGTCGGGTAATGGTGTGGGCGGTGCAGGCGATGGTGGCTTCGGTGGGGCCATAGAGGTTGTCGCAACGCGCATCCGGCGCGGCGCGCATGAAGTCCGCGACGACTGCGCCTGGCAGCGCCTCGCCGCAGAACAGTGCCAGGCGCACTGTCGGCAGCGTACCGGGGGCGAGTAGCCGCAGGCGATGTTGTTTTTATGTTAGGGAGTGCACCGAGATCTACACGCTCAGGCGGTGTTCGTTGACGAATGCGGTCGGCATCATCAGGGCGTTGGCAGGCACGCTGTAGAGGCAGGCGCCAGCCGCCCAGGTGACGAACATGTCGTGCATCGACAGGTCGAAGGTCGGCTCGAAGAACTGGCTGCAGCGTTGCTGCTCGTCATACTGCGGGTAGCGCGCCAGCACCGCCGCGACATACGCATCCAGTGCCTGGTGGCCGACCGCGACGCCTTTGGGCCGCCCGGTGCTGCCCGAGGTGAACAGGACGTAGGCGATCCCGCCGTCGGCGACGGGCAGGCCGGATGTGGCGGTGTCGTCGCATGCGGCAGGCGGGTCAGGGGGCGGCGTCGACGCCGTCGCCGCCATCGACCGGGCCGCGGGCGGCGCATCGTCCGCGGGCACCACGACCTCCACCGGAAACCCGAGCGTGGTGCACAGGGCACGCGCCCGCGGTTCATTGGCGCGGTCGCAGACCAGCACGGCGGGCCGGGTTCGCTGCAGGATGTCGTGCATGCGCGCATCCGGAAAGCTCGCGCCAAGCGGCACGTGGATGCGGCCGGCGAGCATGCAGGCCAGCGGGGCGCAGTAGGCGGTAAGCGAACGCTCGCCCAGCGTTGCGCAGACCGTGCCCGGATGCGAGCGGAGTTCCTCTGCCAGTGCCTGGGCGTGGTCGTGCAGTTCGCGGTAGCAGAGGCTGCGGCCGTCCACCCACAGCGCCGGCCGGTCCGGGAACCTTGCCACCGAGGCGAGGAAGCGCTGCACGGCATTGACCGGCACGCCTGCCGGTCCAGCGTCAGGCCGCACGCTGCAGGCCCTGGACCATGTGGCCACGCACGAGGTCGGCGACGCGCTGGTCGTAGTAGTGGGCGAAGTGGTCGCCTTCCGCGTCCTGGTGCAGCGCGCCGGCCTGCAATCCTTGGCACAGCGCCTGGCCGATGTCGGGATGGGTCACCACGTCGTTGTCGCCCACATAGACCAGCACCGGCTGGGCGACGTCCGCCGTCCAGGCATCCTCGCGCTCGGCGAACAGCGTGCGCATCATGTTGGCGTAGCGGAACAACGATTCAGGCGTGCGGAACGGCAGGCTGGTCATGTACAGCAGGTAGGGGTCGGTGCTGGTCAGGATGCCGCTGAGCATGCGGTTGTCGCCGGCGTCGGAGGATGCCGCGCCGTAGATGAGTTCGCAGTACTTCTCGGCCATCCGGTAGTTGCCGGCGATCTTGTCGAACAGCGAGCGGATGCCGCTCTCGAAGCGCGTCACCCTGACCGCCTCGGAGGGCCGGATCGACACCCCGGGATTGAGCAGTACGCCGGCCTGCAGCCGTTCCGGGGCGAGCGACATCGCCCGCAGGGCAACCTGCGCGCCGCTGCTCCAGCCGGCGATCCCGGCCGCGTCCAGGCCCAGGGCCTGCTGGATGTCCAGCAGGTCGCGGGCGTGCACTTCGGAATCGCAGGCGTCCGGCGCGAAGGCATGCTCGATCGAGGGCACCCAGCGGCACTCCCAGGTGACGACGTGGAAATCGCCATGCAGGCGCTGGGCCAGCGGCCACATGAATTCGGCAGGCATGCCGTAGGCATTGGCCAGCACCAGCGGTGGCAGGCACGGGCTGCCGCTGGTGAACACCTTCAGCTGCGCGCCGTCCCGCGCCTGGACCGTCTGCTGGCGGAAGCCCACGCCGCCGGCCTCCTCCTGCGCCAGTTCCTGCATGAAGGCATCCAGGTAGCGGCCGACGTCGTTCCAGTCCACCTGCGGTTGCGGCGCCTGCCGGCGGGCGAAGGTCTTCTCCGCGTTGTAGTAGCCGGCGTAGAAGCGGGTGCGCTCGTCGAAGAGTTCCTGCAGGGGACTGGACTCGGCGCTGCGCTCGGTCACGAACGCCAGGCGGTTGGCACCGGTCTTGTGGTCGATCATCGCCACTAGCTCGGGCATCGAGACGCCCTGCGGATTGCTGAGGTGGAAGAACCGCTGGTCGCCGAACCCGCCTTGCGAGAGCGCCAGCATGTCCGCCACGCAGGCATCGACGGGGGTGAGGTTGGCCGTCGCGCCAGCGGCGCCCAGCATCTCCAGGCGATGCTTCATCCGCGCCAGGGTGTCGCGCAGGCGATAGACCTCCCTGGCGAATCCGTACACGCCGAAACGCGTGGTGCCGCTGTGGTGGGTCGCCAGCGGCCCCATGACGATGGTCGGGCGCAGGATGCGGTAGCCCAGTGCGTGTTGCTGGCAGAAATCGACGACCAGGTTCTCCGCCCGGTTCTTGCTTTCCTCGTAGACGTTGTTGAACTCGCGTGCGGGGTCGTGGCGTTCCTCCTCGATCACGCCCTGCGCCTTGCCGGCGCTGTAGGCGGTGGAGATGTGGATGAACTCCGCCGGCGTGGCGGCGGACGCGGCCTGCCCGGTTGTCCGCCGGAACAACGCCAGCATGTTGGCGGTGCCGTCGACGTTGTGCTCGAGGATTTCCCGACGATGCCGGTCCTCGAACTTCAGGCTGGCCGCGCAATGCCAGAATTCGCGGGGACGGGCCTCGGCCAGCCGCGCGAGTGCGTCCGCCTCCAGTCCGCAGTCGGGCCGGGTGATGTCGCCGGTCAGCACCTGCAACCGGCTGTCCAGCGCTGCCTTGGGCAGAAGCCGGCCGCAGGACGCGGCGCATTCGGCCAGGTGCGCATACAGACGCGCGCGCGCCTGTGCAGTCGAGTCGCCGCGCACGATGGCGTAGACCGTTCCGGGAGATTCGATCCTGCGCAGCAGGAAATGTCCGCCAAGGAAGCCGGTGGCACCGGTGAGGACGATCGCTGGCGCCTGCTGCGCTGTGGCCGCTTGGTCTGCGCGAACGGGGGGAATGGACATCAGGAGGACTCCTTGTCGGGATCGCCGCGTCCCGTGGCGGGGCAGGGCATCATGCTGCCGGGGTCAGGAAATGCGCGCGCACGCTGGCCAGGGTGGCGGTCTTCTCCACCAGGTCCGGCGTGACCGGAATCTCGCGGTCGATCAGTTCCTCGATGATCAGGATGTACTCGACGAAGTTGATCGAATCGATCAGCTTGTTCTCGAACAGGTGCGTGTCCTCGTCGATCGCGGTCATGTCCGGATGTCGTTCGAGCAGCCAGTCGCGCAGGATCGCGATGCCGTCCTGGGGGGCGTTCATGCGGCCGTCGCCTGCAGGTCGATACCGATGTCGGCCATGAACTTCAGCGGCCGCTTGAGCAGCGCGTTGGCGTGGTGCGCACGACGGGCCGGGTGGGCGATCAGCGCCCGGCGCAGCGCCAGCGCACCATCGATGCCGGTGTCGCGATACATCGCCGGCTGGTACAGCGCGTCGATGGAAATCTGCACGAAGCGCTGCAGGTGAGCCACGGCAGCCGCGCACTCGGCGGCATCGCTGGCGGAGAACGCGATGTCCTTGCTCTGGGCCAGCAACGCACGGCCGAAGGTGATGTGGCGGGCCTCGTCGGCGTGGTGGATCTGGTGGATCAGACGGACGAAGGGCGTGACGCGTTCGTCGCCGCCGGCGACGACGTTGTAGTAGCCGCCGATTTCCTCGAACAGGAAGATCCGCGCGAACAGCAGGAAGAAGGCCATCTCACGACCGAAGCGCTCGTCCACGATGCCCATCTTCTTGCTGGAGTAGATCTTGCCGCCATAGCGGCGGCAGAACTCGCCGAAGAACCACAGGTGCTTGTTTTCCTCGTCGATGAAATGGTGGATATAGGCCTCGATGTCGGGCAGGTCCGGCGCATAGAGCTGCGCCGACAGCGCGGTGATGAGTTCGCGCTCGCCTTCGACGTTGAGGCTGAAGGCGTTGATGCATTCCCATTTCGACAGCAGTTTCAGCTGCGCCTGCGTCAGCGCATCCGCGTGCTCGGTGCCGTGCACGCTGAGCAGTTCCGGCGGCAGCCACCAGCAGTCGTCGGGCACGCTGTCGGGCCACTGGATCTGGGCGAAGCTGTTGACGTGGCGGTCGCGCGAGAGCTGGATCAGCTTCGCCATCCTGGACGCGAACACCGGATCCTGGTCGATGCCGGCCAGCGCGGTTGCCGGATCCGCGTTGTGGTCAAAGGCGTGCATGCAGCGTCCTTGTATGCAGTGGTGCGGCGCATCCGGGCAGCGGCCGCCGGTGCACAGAGTGGTGCGTCGGCGACGTGCAGTGATGTGACATGCGTCTTGATTTACCGTCGTCATCGCGCGGGAATCCGGGAACGCGGCCTGCGCCCGCCATCACCTGTGACGCCCGCACGAAGCGCGTGATCCGGGCGTGCGTGGCCGCTGCCCGCACAGGGCGGGCAGTCGCTGGAGATCGCTGTCCGCAGCCGTGACGCCTGCGGCGTGGCGCCGCCGCCAGCCGGGCCGGCGACGGCCCCGGGTCAGACCTTTGCGGCTTCCTCGCGCAGTTCGCGCCGCAGGATCTTGCCGACGTTGCTCTTGGGCAGTTCGCTGCGGAACTCGATGTGCTTGGGCAGCTTGTAGCCGGTCATGTTCTCGCGCGCATGCGCCTTGACCTGTTCCTCGGTCAGGCCGGGATCCTTCTTGACGATGACCACCTTGACGGCCTCGCCGGTGCGCTCATCGGGCACGCCGACCGCCGCCACTTCCAGCACGCCGGGCATCATCGCGATCACGTCCTCGACCTCGTTGGGATACACGTTGAATCCGGACACCAGGATCATGTCCTTCATCCGGTCGACGACGTAGAAGAATCCCTTCTCGTCCATGCGCGCCATGTCGCCGGTGTGCAGCCATCCTTCGGCATCGAGGATCTTTGCCGTCTCCTCCGGCTGCTGCCAGTAGCCCTTCATCACCTGTGGGCCGCGCAGGCACAGCTCGCCGATCTCGTCGACGCCCAGCACCTTGCCGTCGGGGTCCACCACCTGCGCTTCGGTCGAGGGGATGGGCAGGCCGATCGCACCGTTGTACTCGGTCATGCCCATCGGGTTGATGCATGCGGCAGGCGAGGTTTCGGTCAGGCCGTAGGCCTCGATCAGGGTGCAGCCGGTCACCGCCTTCCAGCGGTCGGCGACGGCGCGCTGCACGGCGGTGCCGCCGCCCAGCGACAGGCTCAGGTGCGAGAAATCGATCTTGTCGAAACCCGGTGTGTTGAGCAGGCCGTTGAACAGCGTGTTGACGCCGGTGATGGCGGTGAAGGGCACCTTGCTGATCTCCTTCACGAAGCCGGGCATGTCGCGCGGGTTGGTGATCAGGTA
>JAFAFY010000058.1 GCA_023423235.1 Pseudomonadota bacterium | reverse complement strand
GCGGTCCCGGCATCGATCGCGTAACCGTCGATGCGGATCTCCGGCGGCACCGCGGCCTTGTAGTAGCTGACGCCGGCGATCAGGTGCAGCAGGCGCAGCGCCTGGGTCAGCGCGGCCGCGCGGGCGTCGTCCAGCACGAACGGCGCGCCGGGCACGGTGACGGTCTCCACCAGTTCGGGGCCATCGTCGAAGGCGTAGACGAGGCGCGCGACGCCGGTGGCGGCGTCGAAATCGCAGCGGACGAAGCGGAACACGGCGATGGCATCACGATCAAACATGCGTCTGGAATCTCCACCCGGCGCGCAGACCGCCGGGCATGGTCGCTTGCGCGAAGAAGGACAACGGGGTCATGCGCGCACCGCGCGGTCGCGCCGGCGCAGGAAACGCCAGGCCAGCGGGATGGTGGTCAGTAGCGCCGGCAGGGTGCCGAACACCAGGGCGAACACGCCGAACACGCCTGCGCCATGAAGCCAATCGCTGACATCGCCCTGCGGCGACAACGCAGCCACCAGCGCCACGCACAACGGAAAGAACAGCGCCATGGCCACCGCCACGGTACCCAGCACCAGCACGGCCAGCCGCCGCGCGCCAGGCGTGGCCGACGCCAGCCAGCGCCAGCCGCAGACCCAGGTCGCGGCGAGCAATGCGGCCACGCCGGCCGTCGTCCCCAACGCCCAGGGAAAAGGATTGCGCGCGCCCATGTCCAGGGCCAGGCACACCAGCACGGTCAGCGCGAGCGCCAGCGCCCCGGTCGACAATGCGTATTCCAGTCGCGGACTCACTCGATCACGTCCTCGAGCGGCAGCGCGCGCCGGTTGTAGGTGTTGGCCATGACGAAACCATAGGCGCCGGCGTCGGCGACCAGCATCACGTCGCCCTCGGCGGTCGCCGCCGGCAGCAGGCGCGCGGTGCCCAGCACGTCGCTGGATTCGCAGATCGGGCCGACCACGTCGCAGGCGGTGTCCGCCGCATCATCGAGATGCGAGAGGTTGGCGACGGCATGCCAGGCGTCGTACATCGCCGGCCGCATCAGGCTGTGCATGCCGGCGTCCAGCCCCACCCGGCGGATGCCGAGCTTGTCGACGACCTGGGTCACGCTCGCCAGCAGCACGCCGGCCTCGGCGACTAGGAAGCGCCCGGGCTCGATCGCCAGCGCATAGCTGGGATAGGCGGCCTTGATGTCCGCGAGCCCAGTGCCCCAGGCGTCGAGATCGAACGGCTGGTCGTCGGGCCGGTACGGGATCGGCAGGCCGCCGCCGATGTCGATGGTGTCGACGGTGCCCACCGCATCGGCGAATCCGGCCAGCTCGGCGTAGACCTCGCGCCAGTGCGCGGTGGTGACGATGCCACTGCCCAGGTGGGCGTGGATGCCGGTGATGCGCACGTCCAGCGCGCGCGCGGCCTGCAGGAACTCGCCGAACGCGGCCACCGGCAGACCGAACTTCGACGCCGCGCCGCCGGTCACCACCTTGGCGTGGTGGCCGTCGCCGCGGCCCAGGTCGATGCGCAGCCACAGGTCGCGGCCGCGGAAGGTCCCGGGCCAGTTGCGCAGCGCCTCGACGTTGTCGAGGGTGACGGTGACGCCCAGCGCGAAGGCGGCGTCGTATTCCGCGCGCGGCGCGAAGCTGGGCGTGAACAGCACCCGCGACGACGCGAGGTCGGGCAGCACCGCGAACACGTGTTCGAGCTCGCCCAGCGAGACGCATTCCAGGCCGAAGCCAAGGTCGGTCAGCAGGCCCAGGATGCGCGGATGGGCATTGGCCTTGATCGCGTAGAAGCGGCGGTCGATCGCCGCGATCGCCTGCAGTGACTCGGCGCGTGCGGTGACCGTGGGCAGGTGGTAGACGTAGTGCGGCGTGCCTTCGGCGGCCAGCGCCAGCAGCCGCGCGCGTTCGCCCTGCCACCACGGCGCCGGGCGGCTGCGCCGGCCGTGCATGATCTCCTGCCAGCTCGGCCCGAACACCGCGGCGTCGTGCACCGGCATCGCCCCGCTGTCGATCAGCTCGGCATGCAGCACCGGCAGCAGGCCGTCGGCGTCGGCCTCGTCGATGACGAAGGTCAGGTTGAGGTCGTTGGACGACTGCGAGATCAGGTGCACGCGCTCGCGGCCCATCGTCGCCCAGACATCGGAGAGCTTGTGCAGCAGCGAGCGCATGCCGCGGCCGACCAGGGTGATCGCCGCGCACGGCGCGATGACCTTGACCCGGCACACCTCGGCCAGGTCGTCGGACAGGCGCGCCAGCACGTCAGTGCTGACCAGGTTCTCGCTCGGGTCCAGCGACACGGTGACGTTGGTCTCCGAGGAGCCGATCAGGTCCACCGACAGGCCGTGGCGCTTGAAACGCTCGAACACGTCGGCGAGGAAGCCGACCTGCTGCCACATGCCGATGCCTTCCATCGACACCAGCACGATGCCGTTGCGGCGGCTGATCGCCTTGACGCCCGGCACCGGCACGGCGCTGGCATCGATGGTGGTGCCGGGCAGTTCGGGGCGCTCGGTGTCGAGGATCGCCAGCGGCACGCCGCCATCGCGGCAGGGTTTGATCGAACGCGGGTGCAGCACCTTGGCGCCGGTGGTGGCGATCTCCTGCGCCTCGGCGTAGTCCAGCCGCGCCAGCAGCCGGGCATCGGGCACGTCGCGCGGATTGGCGCTGAACATGCCCGGCACGTCGGTCCAGATCTCCACCCGCCGCGCGCCCAGCAGCGCACCGAAGTACGCGGCCGAGGTATCCGAGCCGCCGCGCCCGAGGATCGCGGTGCCGCCATCGGCATGCCGGGCGATGAAACCCTGGGTCAGCAGCATGCGCGGCGCCTGGTCCGCGAAGCGCGCGCGCCAGTCGGCGTCGCCCTCGCGCCGGCAGTTCACCGACAGCCGCGTAGCCCATGCGCTCTGGTTGGGCAGTTGCAGCGCCTCCAGCCACTGGCGCGCGTCGCACCAGCCGAAATCCAGGCCCTGGGCGGCGAGATAGGCCGCACCCAGCGTCGAGGACAGCAGTTCGCCCTGCCCCAGCACTTCGGCCTGCCAGTCGAGCGGGCGCGCGGCCGCGCGCGGATCGGCCAGCAGGCCGCGCAAGGCATCCAGCCGCTCGGCCAGGACCGTATCGGCGTCGAGGTCCAGTTCCCCGGCGAATGCGCGGTGGCGCTCGACCAGCGCATCGACGCGCGCGGCGCTGTCGCCGGCGCCATCGGCGATCGCCGTCAGTTCGTTGGTCACGCCCGACAGCGCCGACACCACCACCAGCACCCGCGCGTCGCGGCCGTCGTCGGCATGCGCCTGGGCCCGGCGTTTCGCCAGCCGGCCGATGGTGTCCCAGCGGTGGCGGCGCGACACCGAGGTGCCGCCGAACTTGAGCACGATCCAGCGATCGACAGGGGAAGAGGACATCGGACGTGGGGTCTCGGATGGTGGGGAAAGCCGTGGCCGGCGCGGACCTTGCAGGTCCGCCCGGGCAATCGCCCGATTCTAAAGCAAGCCCCGGCGCCGACGTGGCGGCGATGCGCGGCCTCCGCAAACCCGGCCTGTCGCCGCGGGAGCCATCGGCAAGGCCACGCGCGGCCGGCTTGCTAAGCTGTCGCGCCGCGCGCAGCCCCCCACGCCATGACCGCACGCCGTTTCGTCCAGCTGGACGTGTTCGCCGACCGCCCCGGCGCCGGCAATCCGCTTGCCGTGGTGCTCGATGCCGAAGGCCTCGACGATGCCGCGATGCAGGCCATCGCCCGCTGGACCCGGCTGCCGGAGACCACGTTCGCGTTCGCGCCGGAGGCCGGTGGCGACTACCGCATCCGCATGTTCAGCCCGCGCCGCGAGGTGCCTTTCGCCGGCCACCCCAGCGTCGGCACCGCCCAGGCGCTGCTGGCGGCCGGACGCATCGCGCCGGGCGACGACGGCCGCGTACAGCAGGAAGGCCTGGCCGGTTGCCTGCCGCTGCAGGTCCGCGGCAGCGGCCCGGCACGCACGGTCGCGGTGCGCACGCCGCGCGCGCATCTGGTCGAGGCCGCAGCGGTCGATGATCCGCGCCTGCGCGCCGCACTGGCCGGGCT
>JAFAFY010000340.1 GCA_023423235.1 Pseudomonadota bacterium | reverse complement strand
GCATCGGGTTTCGTCGTCGGCGCATAGCGGCCGCGCACCTGGCCGTCGCGCCCGACCAGGAACTTGCTGAAGTTCCACTTGATCGCGCCGGTGCCGAGAAAGCCTGCCTTCTGCTGCTTGAGCCACGTCCACAGCGGATGCGCGCCGTCGCCGTTGACCTCGACCTTGGCGAACATCGGGAAATCGACGTCGTAGGTCAGTACGCAGAAATTGCGGATCGCCGCCGCGTCGCCCGGCTCCTGGTGGCCGAACTGGTCGCAAGGGAATCCCAGCACCACCAGGCCACGCTCGCGATAGTCGCGCCACAGGTCCTCCAGGCCGGTGTACTGGGGCGTGAATCCGCACTTCGAGGCGACGTTCACGATCAGCAGCACCTTGCCGGCGTAGTCGGAAAGCGCGCGGGTGTGGCCGTCGAGATCGGTCGCACTGAAATCGTAGGCGCTGGTCATGGCGGGGCTCCCGGCGATGGTCGCAGGCAGTGTGCGCCAACGCGGGCCTGCATGGCGTGCATGAGGTTCTGGATTGCATTCAATCCCCAGACAGATGTTTCCAAAGGGAAATCATGCCCCCGCCTTCTGGCATGGGCAGGCGGGGACGCGAATCGGCTAGCCTAGGGAGTCTTGTCCACCGGAGAGCCCTCTTGCCGAAGCACCCGCTTGCCGTCGCCCTGTGCGCGGCCCTCGCCGTGTCCGTCCTGCCCGCGTTTGCCCAGTCCACCGCCAGTGCGCCGCAGGCGACCGCGGCCCCTGCGCAGCAGCCCGCCGACAATCCGCTGTTCGTCGAGAGCACGCTCGACCTCGGCTATCCGCACTTCGACCTGATCAAGGACGCGCACTTCGGCCCCGCCTTCGATGCCGGCATGGCCGAGAACCTGCGCGAGATCGAGGCGATTGCCGGCAATCCCGAGCCGCCCACCTTCGACAACACGATCATCGCGCTGGAGAAGTCCGGCGAGCTGCTGACGCGCGCGCGCCGGATCTTCGGCAACCTCAACGGCACCGACACCAACGACACGCGCAAGCAGATCGACGCCGACTACGCGCCGAAGTTCGCCGCCCACCGCGACGCGATCATGCTCAACCCGGCGCTGTTCGCACGCATCGACACCCTGTACAAGAACGTCGATTCGCTAGGCCTGGACGCCGAGGGCAAGCGCCTGGTCGAGCGCTACCACACCATGTTCGTGCGCGCCGGCGCCAACCTGACCGAGGCGCAGAAGCAGGAGATGCGCCGGATCAATGCCGAATCGGCACGGCTGGGCACCACCTTCAGCCAGAACGTGCTCAACGAGGTCAACGATTCGGCGGTTGTGGTCGACACCGTGGCGGAACTCGATGGCCTGAGCGAGGCGCAGATCGCCGCAGCCGCCAACGAAGCGAAGACGCGCGGCCTCGAAGGCAAGTACGTCATCACCCTGCTCAACACCACCGGCCAGCCGGTGCTGCCGCAGGTCAATAATCGCGACCTGCGCGAGCGCATCCACAAGGCGTCGGTCAACCGCGGCAGCCGCGGCAACCAGTACGACAACACCGGCGTGATCGCGCAGATCCTCAAGCTGCGCGCCGAGCGCGCCAACCTGATGGGCTACCCCAACCAGGCGGCCTTCATCCTGGAGGACTCCACCGCCGGCACCGTCGAGGCGGTCAACGCCATGCTGGGCCAGCTGGCCCCGGCCGCGGTCGCCAATGCGCGCGCCGAGGCCGCCGAACTGCAGGCGATGATCGACCGCGAGCAGGCCGCCAAGGGCGAGCCGACGTTCCAGCTGGAAGCTTGGGACTGGGCCTACTACTCCGAGAAGGTCCGCCAGGACAAGTACAGCTTCGACGATGCCCAGCTGCAGCCATACTTCGAGATGAAGAACGTGCTGGAGAACGGCGTGTTCTTCGCCGCAACCCGGCTCTACGGCATCACCTTCAAGGAACGCACCGACCTGCCGAAGTACCACCCCGACACCTGGACCTACGACGTCTTCAACGAGGACGGCAGCAAGCTGGCGATCTTCATCTTCGACCCCTACGCGCGCCCGTCCAAGCGTGGTGGCGCGTGGATGAACTCCTACGTCTCGCAGTCCGAGCTGGAAGGCACCAAGACCGTCACCGCCAACCACCAGAACATCCCCAAGCCGCAGGCCGGCCAGCCCACGCTGCTGACCTGGGACGAGGTGACCATGATGTTCCATGAGTTCGGCCATGCCCTGCACGGCATGTTCTCGGACGTGAAGTACCCGTTCTTCAGCGGCACCAGCGTGCCGCGCGACTTCGTCGAGTTCCCCTCGCAGGTCAACGAGATGTGGGCCGACTGGCCGGAAATCCTGGCCAACTACGGCAAGCACTACCAGACCGGCGCGCCGATGCCGGCCGAACTGCTGGCCAAGGTGCAGGCCGCGGCCAGGTTCAACCAGGGCTTTGCCACCACCGAGTACCTGGGCGCGGCGATGCTAGACCAGTACCTGCACCAGTTGCCGGCCGACCAGCTGCCCGCTGGCCCCGAAGTCATGGCCACCGAAGCCGCCGCGCTCCAGGCCGCTGGCCTGGACTACGCGCCGGTGCCGCCGCGCTACCGCACGCCCTACTTCAGCCACATCAACGGCGGCTACGCGGCCGGCTACTACGCCTACATCTGGTCGGAAGTGCTGGACGCCAACACCGTGCAGTGGATCGAGCAGCACGGCGGCCTGACCCGCGCCAACGGCGACCGCTTCCGCAGCACCCTGCTCTCGCAGGGCGGCAGCAAGGACGCCAAGCAGCTGTTCCTCGATTTCACCGGCCACGAGCCGCAGATCGAACCGCTGCTGATCAAGCGTGGCCTGGCCCCGGGCGCCGACGACTCGGCGGCGCCGGAGCTGGGCGACACGCCCGAGGTCGAATCCGGCGAGGACTGATCTCGTCCGCATGCTGTTCCGCACCGCCCGGCATCCGCCGGGCGGTGTCGTTTCAGGCATCCGGCAAGACCTGCCGCCTGCCCGCCTGCCCGCCTGCCTGCCGTCCTGCAGCGCCGCGCTGCGCCAGGCGCATGGCCATGACCGACGGCGCGAAGCCCGATCGGGTCCGGGGCCACTGCACTGGCGCGACGCCGGGCGGCGCGGCCGATATCCTGATCGCGTGACCGCCCCGCCCGCCACAGCGCCCTCCATACCGGCAGACGCCAGTGTCCGCTCGCCACTGCACGCC
>JAFAFY010000366.1 GCA_023423235.1 Pseudomonadota bacterium | reverse complement strand
AGCGGCCCGGCGCGCAGCAGGAAGGTGTTGAGTTCCTCGTTGAGCTTGTCGACGTCCTTGCGCGCCGAGGCGTAGTCGTCCGACAACGTCTCCAGCTGCGAGGCGGCCTCCCGGCTTTCCGTGGTCCTGCCGACAGTGCCGATCTGCAACTGCCCGGCGACATCGCCCCAGGCGGCATTGTCGGCGGCGGCGTGGCGGATGCCGCCTTCGCTGAGCACGCCACGCTCGACCGCGACCCCGATCGCGGTGGTCATGGCCTCCCGCGCGGCATTCATGTCGGCGTCGTTCTGCGCGTAACCGCCGTTGCCCGGGTCACGGGTGTAGAGACCGCCGTTGGGTGCCATCACCCAGTCCATCACGCCGGCCTCGTCGGCCAGGCGCACCAGTTCGGCAAGGTATGCAGGCTCGTTCGCATGCGCCTGCGCCAGCTGCGCCATCTGCCAGGGCGCGGTGATGCCGGCACTGTCGAGTCGCTGCGCGGCGAAATCCTCCTGCGCCTGCTTGATCTGCGGTCCCTCGATGCGTGCGATGTCCGGCGGCGGCAGGCTGGGCCCCTGCGGCAATGCCGGACCATTGCCGCCGGCAGGCACCAGCGTCTGGTAGGCCTCGCGCACCTCGGCGCCGGCGCGCATGTCCACCGCGCTGCCCACTGCCTCCTGGCCGAAGGCCTGGTGCAGCTTCACCAGGTTGGGCGCATCGAGCTTGGCCGCCAGGTCGTTGAGCAGGCTCTGGCGCTCGCTGGCCGGCAGTGCCTGCACGTCGCTGTCGAACGTGGCCTGCGCGGTGTCGTCCATCCCGGCAATGGCGGCATTGGCCTCTTGCGCGCTCGCCGAGGACAGGTTCTCCGCCGTGGGGCGCGGCGGCGGGGGCGGCGGGGGCGGATCGAAGGGACGCTGCGAGACGGTGGCGTTCATGTTGGCAACTCCGGCCTGTGGACATCGTCGACGCCGGTGAATGCGCGGGAAAACACGCGCGACACCGGCGTGTTGCGATGCTGCCACGCGCATCCCGCACGCGGCACTGGGGCCGACCCGAGGTCGCGCAGCGCGCATGCACAGACCGTGCAACGGCTGTACCTGCGCGATGCGCCTCAGCCGGCGCCTTCCACCCGGACCTTCGCGCCGGCGCGGCGGATGCGCAGTTCGTTGCCCTGCCACTGCGCCGGTGCGCCGTCGATCGTGGTTGCGCCCGGCACGCTGGGATACGGCCACTGCAGCACCAGACCGCCCGGCGGCAGGCCGCTGTCGGCATCGACGTCGAGCAGCAACGCACCCGCATCGCGGCGCAGGCGATAGCCGACCGTGCCCTGCGGGGTGCGCATGCCGTGCAGGCGCACGCCCTCGCCATCGAACCACGCGGCCGGTACGCCGGCAGCCAGCACCAGGCTGTCGTCGACTTCGCGCACGTACGCGAACATGTCCAGCGCCGAGCGCACGAAGTCCGAGCCGACCCAGGCATGCGGCAGGTCGCCAAGGAAGAACGGCGTGCGCGGCGTCGGCGTGACCACCTCGCCCCACTGGTTCCATGCCAGCGGCGCACGGTGGCCGAAGAACCATTCGCGCACTTCGTTGGCGCGCTCGCGCCAGCCCAGGCGCACGAACGCGGCGACGTTGCGCCACTCGTAGGGCGTGTAGTCCTTCCAGGGCTCGCGGCCGTCGCGGCGGTCGCTGAACTTGGTCCAGTAGCGCTCGAAGGTGTTGGTCAGCAATGGTTCGGGCAGCCGGCCCTGCTCACCACCCGGCGCCAGCGCGATGGTGGTCGAAGTGGCATCGAAATCCCCCAGCTCCGCGGCGCCGGGCAGGAAATCGATGCCGTGTTGGACGGCGGCGCTGCGCAGCGAGGCGTCGAGGTCGCTGCGGAACTGGTCGCGCGCCGCGGTCATGCGGGCGACGTCGCCGGTCTTGCCCAGGGCTTGGGCGATTTCCACTGCATCCTTGTAGCCGCGCAGCGCCCAGAAGTTGTCCCAGTAAGAGTGCATCGGCTTGGCCGAATAGCCCTCGTGGCTGATCGAGGCCGGCATCATGCCGTAGAAGGCGGGATTGACCGCGCGGTTGGCCTCGGTGCGCTCGCTGGCGCGCAGCACCTCCATGTACTCGAACGCGCCCAGCACGTGCGGCCACATCTTCGCCAGGAAGGCGTCGTCCTTGGTGTAGCGCCAGTATTCGGCGATGTTGAAGATCAGCTCGCCGTGGCTGTCGTTCTCCGGCACCGGGTCGCTGCCGCGGTCGTCCACGCAGCACGGCACCATGCCGTTGTCGAACTGGTAGGGCGCGTACCACTCGACGTATTCCTTCACTACCTCGGGCCGGCCCATGCGCAGCAGGCCCTCGGAGATCATCGCGCCATCGCGGATCCAGCTGCGCGCATACGAGCGCGTGCCCGGCTGCAGGCGCGGGCCGATGCGCGAGATCAGCATGTGCGCCAGCGACGTGCGCAGGGTGTCGGCCAGGGGCTTTCCGGCCAGCGGCACCTCGATGCCGACCTCGTCCAGCTTGCCGCGCCACTCGCGCGCCATCGCCTCCTGCCAGGCCTGCGCGTTCCAGTCCGCGGGTGGCTTCGCCATTTCACCGGTCATCGGCACCAGCAGGTCGAATTCGCGCGACTGGCCCGGCGCCAGGCGCAGGCGGTAGACCAGTGCGCCGGACGCCAACGCCTGCGGGTCGTCGACTTCGCCGGTCTGCGGCAGCGTGCCGGTGGCGAGGTGTTCGATCTCCATGCCGGCATCGAAGGTCGTCGCGAACGCCGCCTGCGCAGGCTCGCGCGCGAACACCCGCGGCTTGCCGTCGACCCGGACCTGCGCGGGCGAGACGGCGAGTGCGCGCAGCGGACTGACGCCGCCGATGATGTTGAGGAACTGGCTGGGCGGGTTGACCTGCAACGGCCGGATCGCCAGGGCCAGTTCGTAGTCGCGCGGTGCGCTGCCCGGATTGGTCAGGCGATAGCGCGCCACCAGTTGCGAGGCCTCGGGGGTGCCGCGGGCGAAGCCGGTCACGCGCAGCAGCGCGGCATCGTGGGTCCAGTCCACGCTGGGGATCGGCAGGTCGTCGTCCTGCAGCGACTGCGCGATCTGCACATCGGCCCAGGTCAGCAGCGCATCGCCGGTGCGCACGAAGGGCTCGATCGAGAAGCCGCCGGCGGCGACCTCGATGGCGCCGTCCTCGCCGATCAGGCCCTGCTGGGTGCCGCCGTCCAGGCCCAGGATCGTCCAGTACGGCTGTTCGCCGCTGAAGCCACGCGGAAACTGCCCGCGCGGCCGCTCGGCGGCGACCGCCTTGATGAAATCGTTGGGATGCGCGGCGACCGCCAGTGGCTGCACCGTGGCCTCGGCCAGGGCGAACCCCGTGCCCGGCCCGCTGCGCAGGTGCAGGCCGACGTAGCGCGCCTCGGATTCGGGCAGCGACAGCCAGTCGGCGCCGCCATTGCCGCCGTCAACGGTGCGCACCTCACGCCAAGTCTCGCCGTCATCGGACAGCGAGACCGCGTAATCCGACGCATGCCGGCCAGCCAGCCACTGCAGGCGCAGGCCGCCGAACTCGCGCGCCTTGCCCAGGTCGAGCACCAGCGACTGCGGCGCCGCGCCGGTCTGCCAGGCGCTGTCGGCATTGCCGTCGACGGCGCGGTCCGCGCCCTCGGGCGTGGTGGTGGAGGCGGCGGTGGCGGTCAGCGGCGACGCGTCGTCGGCGGGCAATGGCTCGAAGCGCAACTGGTCGAAACACACCTCGCCCTTGCCGCCGGCGTTGTTGTAGATCGTGAACTCGACCTTCGCGCTGCTGCGCAGGGTCTTGTCGGGGTCCGGCCCCCAGGCCTTGTCGATGTGGCGCTTGCGGTAGCGCACCTCGGTCCAGTCGGACGGAAAATCGTACTTCGGCCGGTTGACCCACCACACGTTGTCGCCGCTGGCGTCGATGAGCTTGAACTGCAGGTCGTTGGCCGGCGATTCGCCGCGCAGGCGGAAACCGAAGCGGTAGTTGTCCGGGTAGTCCATCGGCAGCGCACGCTGGATGCCGACATGGCCGGAGACGCCGTTGAAGTCGTAGTCCAGGCACAGCGCCTTGCCATCGCCGCCCTCGATCTGGCGCAGCGTGCCGCTGACCTGGTTGGAGGTAACCACGGTCCAGGCGGCCGGATCGTCGAAACTGTCGAGGACGCGGGCGCCCTCACCCGCAGCAGGCGCGGCAGTGTCGCCGGTCGGCGTCGGCGAGACGTTGCAGGCGGCGAGCGCGGTCGCCAGCACGGCGATGCCCGCGACGCGCGGACAGCCGCGCGGATCAGGTGACGCGGCGGTGTCGCCGACAGGCGTCATGTCGGTATCGGCAGGCGCGCGGCGGGCGCGGGTGTCGAGGATCTTCATGCGGTGCGGTGGCTCCGTGGTTCGGACGGGTGTTGCGGTTTGGTCTGGAGATGCGCGTCGACTGGAGTTTCGAATGCCTTTCGCTCGATGAACTTCTGCTGCCATCCATGGCGTCACACTCTCGGCTCCGGAACGCCCTGCCCGGCCGTCCCGGCCTCGCGAAGCACGCGAGGCGTTCGATCGCGGCGCGAGGCTCGCGCCTCGCAAGCGCCGCGCCCTCACCCTTGGCCGGGCGTTCAGACGCGCGCGTGGCAGTGCCGCGCAAGCGCTCCCGTGTCCCATATCGTTTCGCTGCCATCCGTGGCGCAACGCGGTCGGCTCCGGAACGCCCGGCCACGCCATCCCTGGCGTGGCGTTCGCCGGCGCGAACCAGTGGTTCGCAAGCGCGCCGGCTCACCCCTTCACACTTCCCAGCAGCAATCCCTGGATGTAGTAGCGCTGCAGGGCGAGGAACAGCAGCAGCACCGGGATCACCGTGACCACGGCGCCGGCCATCATCATCTCCACGTCCTGGATGTGCTCGCGCGACAGCGCCGCCAGCGCGACCGGCAGCGTGTAGTTGGTCTGGTCGGTCAGCACGATCAGCGGCCACATGAAGTCGTTCCACGCGGCCATGAAGGTGAAGATGGTCAGCGTGACCAGCACCGGCTTGAGCATCGGCAGCACGATCTGGAAGAAGATCCGCAGCTCGCCGGCGCCGTCGATGCGCGCGGCTTCCAGCAGTTCGTCGGGGATCGAGCGCGCGTACTGGCGCACCAGGAAGATGCCGAACACCGTCGCCAGGCCCGGGATGATCACAGCCCCGAAACTGTTGACCAGGCCCATGCCCTTCATCATCAGGAACAGCGGCAGCATCGCCACCTGCGCCGGAATCACCAGCGCGGCGAGCAGCACCTGGAACAGCCGTTCGCGGCCACGGAAGCGCAGCTTGGCAAAGGCATAGCCGGCCATGGTGTTGACCAGCAGCGCGCCCAGGGTGATCGCCGCGGAGACGACCAGGCTGTTGGCGAAGTAGCGCCCCATGCCGGCGCGCGCGAACAGCTGCTGGTAGTTGTCGAAGCTCAGCGTCGACGGCAGCAGCGGCGGCGGGAAGCCGCTGGCCTCGCCGGTCGGCATGAACGAGACCGACAGCATCCACGCCAGCGGCGCCAGCGCGATGATGGCCAACGCCGCCAGTGCGCCATTGACCAGCCACGCCGACCAGCGCGAGGCGCCGACTTCGTGAGAATTGCCCACCGCGCTCATACCAGTTCCTTGCGGCGCCCGAAGCGCAGCAGCAGCGTGGTCACGCCGAGGATGATCAAAAACAGCAGGAACGCCACCGCCGAGGCGCGGCCCAGGTTCCACCACATGAAGCCTTCCTCGTACATGAAGTACAGCACGCTGACCGTGCTCTGCAGCGGGTCGCCGCGGGTCATCACGTAGGGTTCGGCGAACAGCTGGAAGTAGCCCGACACGGTGATCACCGCGACCACCAGCAGCACCGGCCCGAGCATCGGCAGGGTCACGTGGAGGAACTGCTGCCAGCGCGAAGCGCCGTCGATGCGCGCGGCCTCGTAGAGGTCTTCGGGAATCGCGGCGAGA
>JAFAFY010000356.1 GCA_023423235.1 Pseudomonadota bacterium | reverse complement strand
TGCAGCCGCAGGACCCCGCGCGGCCCGCCGCGCCGATGTGCTGCGTGGAATGCAGCGTGGGCGACGGCTTGCCGCCGTGTCCGGGCATACCGCCGGGCCGCTGAGCGGAAGCGGGCGGCCGGTGGGTTGCCGTCGCAGCGTCGTTCAGTGCAGGAAACCCGATAGAGCCTCGCCGTAGCCCGGCTGGCGGTGGATGTCGTTGTGGTCGGCCTGCGCAAACACCGCAACCGCGGTGCCAGGTGGCAGCGTGGCCAGCAGGGCGTCGGTGCGGGGCGGCGGGATCACCGCGTCGCGGCCCGCGCGCAGTACCAGCAAGCGGCCGTCATAGCGCGCCAGTGCCGCGGCGGTGTCGTAGCGCTCGCGCAGCAGCCAGCGCACCGGCAGCCACGGGTAATGGCCCTGGGCGACGTTGGCCATGCTGTCGAACGGGGTGATCAACGCCAGCCGCGCCACCGGCCGCTGCGCGGAGACATGGCTGGCGATGCTGCTGCCCAGGCTGCGGCCGACGACATCGGCCGCCTGCCCGGGATGGCGCGCGGCCACCGCGTCGTGGAACGCGAGTGCGTCGTCCAGCAGCAGCGCGGCGGCCGGGGCGCCGTCGCTGGCGCCGTAGCCGCGGTAGGCCAGCAGGTAGACGCGATGGCCGGGAAACCAGCGGGCGAAATCCGCGCGGTTGGCCTCGACCCGCTCGCCGTTGCCGCCGAAGTACAGCAGCGGCGTGCCGTCGGCCGGGCCGAATGCCCAGCCGCGCAGCGTCACATCGCCGCGATCGATCGAAAAATCCGTCGCAGCGGTGGACACCCGTGTGGCCTGGGGGAAATACAGCAGGCTGCGCTGGCCCAGCCACATCGCCGCGCACAGGGCCGCATACGCAGCCACGGCAAGGCCGAGCGCCAGCAACAACGCACGCATCGATCAGCCGCGCGGGTGCGCGCGTTGCGCGGCCTCGAACGCCGCCAGTTGCGCCGGCGTGGCCTCGCGCTGGTGCAGCTGCTTCCACTCGGCGAACGGCCTGCCGTAGACCGCGGCACGCGCGGCGTCCTTGTCCAGCGTGACGCCCTCGGCCTGCGCGGCTTCGCGGTACCAGTCGGCCAGGCAGTTGCGGCAGAAGCCGGCCAGGATCATCAGGTCGATGTTCTGCACGTCCGGCCGCGCATCGTTGAGATGCGCCAGCAGGCGGCGGAACGCGGCGGCCTCGACCGCGATACGGGTGGTGTCATCGAGTGGCGGGGTGGTGTACGGGGCGTCTTGCATGAGGCTGCGTCCGGTGGTTCGGGTGCGGCCAGCATCGCGATGGCGGCAGCTGCCTGCAAGGGCAGGGCGGAATCGGGGACAATGGCGCGCCCCACGCATCGGATTCCAGCGCATGACCGCCGCAGACCCCGTCCCGGCCCGCATCCTCGATGGCAAGCGCATTGCCGACACGCTGCTCGACGGGCTGCGCGACCGCGTGGATGCGCGCATCTCCGCCGGCCGGCCGCGCCCGGGGCTGGCGGTGGTGCTGGTCGGCGGCGATCCCGCGTCGCAGTCCTACGTGCGCAACAAGCGCCGCGCGGCCGAGAAGGTCGGCATCCAGGCCTTCGATTTCGACCTGCCGGTGGGCACCACCGAGGCTGAACTGGTCGCGCTGATCGACCGCCTCAATGCCGACCCGGCCGTGCACGGCATCCTGGTGCAGCTGCCGCTGCCGGGCATCCCCGATGCCACCCGGTTGATCCACCGCATCGATCCGCGCAAGGACGTCGACGGCTTCCATCCGGAGAACGTCGGCCATCTGGCGCTGCGCCAGTTCGGCCTGCGCCCGTGCACGCCGCGCGGCATCACCACGCTGCTGGCCTGGACCGACCGCCCGGTTCGCGGGCAGAGCGCGACCATCGTCGGCGTCAGCAACCACGTCGGCCGGCCGATGGCGCTGGAACTGCTGATCGCCGGCTGCACGGTGACCTGCTGCCACAAGTTCACGCCGCAGGACGTGCTGCGCCGGCACGTCGGCGAGGCCGACATCCTGGTGGTCGCGGTCGGCAAGCCCGGGCTGATCCCCGGCGACTGGGTCAAACCGGGCGCGGTGGTCATCGATGTCGGCATCAACCGCCTCGAGGACGGCCGCCTGGTCGGCGACGTGGGCTACCTGGAAGCTGCGCGCCGCGCCAGCTGGATCACTCCGGTGCCCGGCGGCGTCGGCCCGATGACCGTGGCCACCCTGATGCAGAACACCATCGAGGCCGCCGAAGCCGCGGGCGTGGCGGGAGCGTAGGGGGCGGGACTCGCTTCGGTTCCATCAGGCCGGGCGATCTGCCGGAGAAACGTGCCATCCCGAATCCCCAATCCCCAATCCCGGGGGTTACAATGACGCGCTTCCTCCTCCCCGGCACGCCCATGCTGCGCATCCAGGCCGAAGCACTCACCTACGACGACGTCTCGCTCGTTCCCGCCCATTCGACGGTCCTGCCCAAGGACGTCCGCCTCGCCACCCGTCTCACCCGCGACCTGCGCCTGAACCTGCCGATCATCTCGGCGGCGATGGACACCGTCACCGAGGCCCGCCTCGCGATCGCGATGGCCCAGCTCGGCGGCATCGGCATCCTGCACAAGAACCTCAGCATCGAGCGCCAGGCGGCCGAAGTCGCCCGGGTCAAGAACTTCGAGGCCGGGGTGATCCGCGAGCCCTTCACCGTGGGCCCGGACACCACCATCGGCGAGGTCCTGCGCCTGACCCGCGCGCGCAACATCTCCGGCGTGCCGGTGGTCGAGGGCGGCCGGCTGGTGGGCATCGTCACCGGCCGCGACATGCGCTTCGAGACCAAGCTCGACGACCCGGTGCGCAACGTGATGACCAAGCAGGACCGGCTGGTCACCGTGCGCGAGGGCGCCGCCGAGGAAGAAGTGCTGGCACTGCTGCACAAGCACCGCATCGAGAAGGTGCTGGTGGTCAACGACGATTTCGCCCTGCGCGGCCTGATCACCGTCAAGGACATCCAGAAGGCGCACGACAACCCCAACGCCGCCAAGGACACCGACGAGCAACTGCTGGTCGGCGCCGCGGTCGGCGTGGGCGGCGACACCGAGCAGCGGATCGAGGCGCTGGTCGCCGCCGGCGTGGACGTGCTGATCGTCGACACCGCGCACGGCCATTCGCAGGGCGTGCTGGACCGCGTCAACTGGGTCAAGAAGACCTACCCGCAGGTGCAGGTGGTCGGCGGCAACATCGTCACCGGTGACGCGGCCAAGGCGCTGGAGGACAACGGCGCGGACGCGGTCAAGGTCGGCGTCGGTCCCGGCTCGATCTGCACCACGCGCGTGGTCGCAGGCGTCGGCGTGCCGCAGATCACCGCCATCGACATGGTGGCCTCCGCGCTGCAGGACCGCATCCCGCTGATCGCCGACGGCGGCATCCGCTACTCGGGCGATATCGGCAAGGCGCTGGTGGCCGGCGCGTCCACGGTGATGATCGGCGGCCTGTTCGCCGGCACCGAGGAGTCCCCCGGCGAGACCGAACTCTTCCAGGGCCGCAGCTACAAGAGCTACCGCGGCATGGGCAGCCTGGGCGCGATGGAGAAGGGCAGCAAGGACCGGTATTTCCAGGACTCCTCCGACGCCGACAAGCTGGTGCCCGAAGGCATCGAGGGCCGGGTGCCGTACCGTGGCCCGCTGAGCGGCATCATCCACCAGCTCGCCGGCGGCCTGCGCGCGACGATGGGCTATGTCGGCTGCGCCACGATCGAGGACATGCGCACCCGCCCGCAGTTCGTCCGGATCACCGGCGCCGGCCAGCGCGAGAGCCACGTCCACGACGTGACAATCACCAAGCAGCCGCCGAATTACCAGGCGGGCTGAGGCCCGCCTGGCGGGATTGGGGCGTTGGGATTGGTAATTCGGAAAGGCAGATCCACTCGTCCGTTCGCTTCCCTATGACCCGTCATTCCCGCGAAGGCGGGAATCCAGTGCCTTTCGCTCTTGCTCCACCGTCCATCATCGCGTCAGTGCAGCACTAAAGTCCCTGGATTCCCGCCTATGTGGGAATGGCGGCTTGACTGGTGCAGCGTCGCAGGCAGCGTTTCGTGATTCGACAAACATCAGATTGAATTGAGGCACACATGACCGGCGTTTCCGAATCACCAATCACCAATCACGAATCACTGCTCCACCGCGACAAGATCCTGATCCTCGACTTCGGCGCGCAGTACACGCAACTGATCGCCCGCCGCATCCGTGAGCTGGGCGTCTACTGCGAAATCTGGGCCTGGGACCACGA
>JAFAFY010000332.1 GCA_023423235.1 Pseudomonadota bacterium | reverse complement strand
TGGTCGACGAGGTCGCGCCGCCCATGCCGTCGGTGTGCTTGCCGTAGGGATCGGGCGAGCCGATCACCCGCTGCAGCAGGCAATCGCGCGCGCGACCGGGCACGCGCGCGGCCTGCGGCAGGTCGTCGAGGCGGAAGAACACGCCCTTGGACGTGCCGCCGCGCATGTAGATGGCGGGGATGCGGATCTGGGCAGGAAACGCCATCGACAACTCCGGTTGTGGATCAGGGACGCGAGGGCCGCGCCGCAACCTCGCCGCCGGCCGCCTTCCAGCCGTTGAACCCGCCGGCGACATGCGCGACCTGGTCCAGGCCCATGTCCTGCAGCGCAGCGGTCGCCAGCGCCGAACGCCAGCCGGACTGGCAATACAGCACGAAGCGCTTGTCCTCGCCGAACACCGGCTTGAAGTACGGGCTGTCGGGATCGACCCAGAACTCGAGCATGCCGCGCGGGGCGTGGAAGGCCCCCGGCACCATGCCCTCGCGCTCGAGTTCGCGCACGTCGCGGATGTCGACGAACTGCACGTGCGGGTCACCGAGCAGCGCCACGGCTTCCGCGACCGGGATCGTGGTGATGCGGGCATTGGCCGTCTCGACCAGTTGCCTGACGCCTGTCGTCACTGCCATTGCCGTGCCTCCCGGTGGTTCATCCCGTGCCCGCCTGCCTCATGCCACCTGGCTGGATGCCAGGAAATCCTGGGCGAAGCGCTGCAGCACGCCGCCGGCCTCGTAGATGCTGACTTCCTCGTCAGAATCCAGCCGGCACAGCACCGGGGTCTCGATGACCTCGCCATTGCGCTTGCGGATGACCAGGGTCAGCATCGCGCCGGGCGTGCGCGTGCCCACCACGTCGAAGGTCTCGGTGCCGTCGATGCCCAGTGTGTTGCGGTTGATTTCCATCGGGAACTGCAGCGGCAGCACGCCCATGCCGATCAGGTTGGTGCGATGGATACGCTCGAAGCCCTCGGCGACGATCGCCTCCACGCCCGCCAGGCGCACGCCCTTGGCCGCCCAGTCGCGCGAACTGCCCTGGCCGTAGTCGGCGCCGGCGATGATGATCAGCGGCTGCTTGCGCGCCATGTAGGTCTCGATCGCCTCCCACATGCGCACCACCTCGCCTTCCGGCTCGATGCGCGCCAGCGAACCCTGCTTCACTTCGCCGTCGACGATCGCCATCTCGTTGACCAGCTTCGGGTTGGCGAAGGTGGCGCGCTGCGCGGTGAGGTGGTCGCCGCGATGGGTGGCATAGGAATTGAAGTCCTCCTCCGGCAGGCCCATCTTCGCCAGGTACTCGCCGGCGGCGCTGCTGGCCAGGATCGCGTTCGACGGCGACAGGTGATCGGTGGTGATGTTGTCGGGCAGCACCGCGAGCGGCCGCATACCCGTCAGCGTGCGCGCGCCGGCCAGCGCGCCCTCCCAGTACGGCGGGCGGCGGATGTAGGTGCTCTGCGCGCGCCAGTCGTACAGCGGCGCGACCCGGGTGCCGTCGTCGACCGCCAGCTTGAACATCGGCCCGTAGACGCTGCGGAACTGTTCGGGCTTGACGCTGGCGCGCACCACCGCGTCGATCTCCGCATCCGACGGCCACAGGTCCTTGAGCGTGACCGGCTTGCCATCGGCGTCGTGGCCCAGCACGTCCTTCTCGATGTCGAAGCGCACGGTGCCGGCGATGGCGTAGGCCACCACCAGCGGCGGCGAGGCCAGGAACGCCTGCCGCGCATAGGGATGGATGCGGCCGTCGAAGTTGCGGTTGCCCGACAGCACCGCGGTGGCATAGAGGTCGCGGTCGATGATCTCCTGCTGGATCGCCGGGTCCAGTGCGCCGCTCATGCCGTTGCAGGTGGTGCAGGCGAAGGCGACGATGCCGAAGCCCAGTTGTTCGAGCTCGGGCAGCAGGCCGGCGTCCTCCAGGTACAACTGCACCGCCTTGGAGCCCGGCGCCAGCGAGGTCTTGACCCATGGCTTGCGCGTCAGCCCGGCGCGGTTGGCGTTGCGCGCCAGCAGGCCGGCGGCGATGACGTTGCGCGGGTTGGAGGTGTTGGTACAGCTGGTGATGGCGGCGATGATGACCGCGCCGTCGGGCATCAGGCCCTCGGCCTCCTGCGCCTGGGCCTTGTCCAGATCCACCGCGATGCCGCGCGCGTGCAGCGCGCTGGTGGGCAGGCGGCGGTGCGGATTCGACGGGCCGGCCATGTTGCGCACCACGCTCGACAGGTCGAAGTGCAGCACGCGCTCGTACTCGGCGGTCTTCAGCGCATCCGACCACAGTCCCGCGGTTTTGGCGTAGGTCTCCACCAGTTGCACCTGGGCTTCCTCGCGCCCGGTCAGGCGCAGGTAGTCGAGGGTCTGCTGGTCGATGTAGAACATCGCCGCGGTCGCGCCGTACTCGGGGCACATGTTGGAGATGGTGGCGCGGTCGCCGATGGTCAGCGCATCGGCGCCTTCGCCGAAGAATTCCAGGTAGGCGCCGACCACCTTCTCCTTGCGCAGGAACTCGGTCAGCGCCAGCACCACGTCGGTCGCGGTGATGCCCGGCTGCGGGCGTCCGGCCAGTTCGACGCCGACGATGTCGGGCAGGCGCATCCACGAGGCGCGCCCCAGCATCACGTTCTCGGCCTCCAGCCCGCCCACGCCGATCGCGATCACGCCCAGCGCATCGACATGCGGGGTGTGGCTGTCGGTGCCCACGCAGGTATCGGGGAAGGCGACGCCATCGTGGGTATAGACCACCGGCGACATCTTCTCCTGGTTGATCTGGTGCATGATCCCGTTGCCCGGCGGGATCACATCGACGTTGCGGAACGCACGCTTGGTCCAGTCGATGAAGTGGAAACGGTCGGCGTTGCGGCGGTCCTCGATGGCGCGGTTCTTCTCGAACGCCTGCGGATCGAATCCGCCGCACTCCACCGCCAGCGAGTGGTCGACGATCAGCTGCACCGGTACCACCGGATTGACCTGTGCCGGGTCGCCGCCCATCTCGGCGATCGCATCGCGCAGGCCCGCCAGGTCCACCAGCGCGGTCTGGCCGAGGATGTCGTGGCAGACCACGCGCGCGGGAAACCACGGGAAGTCGAGGTCGCGGCGACGCTCGATGAGCTGGGTCAGCGAGGCGTCCAGCGTCGCCGGATCGCAGCGCCGCACCAGGTTCTCGGCAAACACGCGCGCGCTGTAGGGCAGCGTGGCGTAGGCGCCGGGCT
>JAFAFY010000282.1 GCA_023423235.1 Pseudomonadota bacterium | reverse complement strand
ATCCTCCATTGCCCTGATCGCCGCGCTGGCCGCGGTCTGCGGCGGCCTGGTCGCGGTGTTCGCGGCGCTGTCCGCATCGAAACGCGGGCGGGGCGGCCCGGGGAGCGGTGGCTCGGGAGGCAGTGGTTCCGGCAGCGGCGTCGGCACTGGCACTGCAGCGCATGACCGGGCCGGCCACGATCGCGGTGACGGCGGCTCGGGAGACGGAGGCGGCGGTGGCGACTGAGCGCTGGGACGGACTGATCGTCGGGCCGGCACTGGTCACGCTGGCAGGGGACGCCGGCTACGGACTGATCGAGGACGGTGCGCTGGGCTGGCGCGACGGCGTGCTGACCTTCGTCGGCGCGCGCCGCGACCTGTCCGCCCCTGCCGATGCGCTGGCCGAGCAGGTGATCGAGACGCAAGGCTGCATCACGCCCGGCCTCGTCGATTGCCACACCCATCTGGTGTTCGCCGGCAATCGCGCCGCGGAGTTCGAGCAGCGCCTGCAGGGCGCCAGCTACGAGGAGATCGCCCGCAGCGGCGGCGGCATCGTCTCGACCGTGCGCGCAACCCGCGCCGCCGACGAGGACACGCTGCTGTCACAGTCGCTGCCGCGTGCGCGGGCGCTGGTCGCCGATGGCGCGACCACGCTGGAGATCAAGTCCGGCTACGGCCTGGACTTCGACAACGAACGCAAGATGCTGCGCGTCGCCAGGCGCATCGGCGAGGTGCTCGGCATCGGCGTGCGCACCACCTTCCTCGGCGCGCATGCGCTACCGCCCGAATACGCCGGCCGCGGCGATGCCTACATCGACGCGGTCTGCGACTGGCTGCCGCGCCTGCATGACGAAGGCCTGGTCGACGCGGTCGACGCGTTCGCCGAGCGCATCGCCTTCAGCGCGGCGCAGACCCGGCGGGTGTTCGAGGTGGCGCGCGGGCTCGGCCTGCCGGTCAAGCTGCATGCCGACCAGCTCAGCGATGGCGACGGCGCCGCGCTGGCAGCGGAATTCGGCGGCCTGTCGGCCGACCATGTCGAGCACACCTCGCCCGCCGGCGTCGCCGCGATGGCGCGCGCGGGCACCGCCGCGGTGCTGTTGCCGGGTGCGTTCCACGTACTGCGCGAGACCACGCTGCCGCCGCTGGCCGAGTTCCGCGCCCAGGGCGTGGCGATGGCGGTCGCGACCGACTGCAATCCCGGCACCTCGCCGCTGCTGTCGCTGCGCCAGGCGATGCAGTTGGCCTGCACCCATTTCCGGCTCACGCCGGAGGAAGCGCTGCGCGGCGCCACCGTGCATGGCGCGCGCGCGCTCGGCCTGTCCGATCGCGGACGCCTGGCCGTGGGCCAGCGCGCGGATTTCGCCTGCTGGCAGGTCGCGCGCCCCGCCGAACTCGTCTACTGGCTCGGCGGCCCACTGCTGGCGCTGTCGTTCGCCGGCGGCCGCCGCCTCGTCTGATCACCCCATGGAGTCCCCGATGCGCCTTCGTCCGCTCACCGCCGCCCTGCTCGCCTTCGCCGTCACCGGCGCCGTCCACGCCCAGTCGCCGCAAGCCGATGCCGCCGCGCGCGCCCTCGCCCAGGACGCGCTGATCGTCGACACCCACATCGACGCCCCCGGCGTGCTGCTCGACACCTGGGCGGACCTGGGCGAAGCCGCACCCGACCGCGAGTTCGACTATCCGCGCGCACGCGCCGGCGGGCTGGATGTCGCCTTCATGTCGATCTACACCTCGGCCGGCCAGGACGCCGCCGGCACCGCGCGCGAGATCGCGCACCGCCAGATCGACGCGATCGAGGCGCTGACCGCGCGCCATCCCGACCGCTTCGCGATCCTGCGCTCCCCGCGCGAGGTCGAAGCGCTGCGTACCGCCGCCGACGGCACCCCGCGCGTGCTGCTGCCGCTGGGCATGGAAAACGCCGCGCCGATCGAGCAGGACCTGGCGCTGCTGCAGCTGTTCTTCGACCGCGGCGTGCGCTACATCACCCTGGCCCACAGCGCCGCCAACCATGTCGCCGATTCCTCGTATGCGACCGAACGCCGCTGGAACGGGCTGAGCCCGTTCGGCCGCGAGGTCGTCGCGGAGATGAACCGCCTCGGCATCATGGTCGACGTCTCGCACGTCTCCGACGCCGCGGCCGCGCAGGCGATCGCGCTGAGCACGGTGCCGGTGATCGCCAGCCATTCCGCGTTCCGGCATTTCACCCCGGATTTCGAGCGCAACATCAGCGACGAGATCGCGCTGGCGATCGCGGCCCGGGGCGGCGTGGTGCAGGTGCCGTTCGGCACCGCGTTCGTCGACCCGCGCGCGGCCGCCAACACCCAGGCCTACTTCCGCGCGATCGGCGAATTCGATGCGCGCAATGCGGCGCACAAGGCCGCCGGCCAGCCGCTGGAAGACCGCGCCGCGTTCAACGCCGCGTGGGAGGCCGCGCACCCCAGGCTGGAGACGCCGCTGGAATCGGTGCTGGTGCAGATCGACCACGGCGTGCAGTTGCTGGGCGTCGACCATGTCGGCATCGGCTCGGATTTCGACGGTGTGGGCGGCGAGCTGGCGACGGGCCTGCGCGACGTCTCCGACTTCCCCAACCTCGTCGCCGGCCTGCAGGCCCGCGGCTACAGCGAGGCCGACATCCGCAAGATCCTCGGCGGCAACCTGCTGCGGGTGTGGGCCGAGATCGAGGCCGGCGCAGGGCACTGAGGACGGGTGGCCCGGCCACGGGCCGGGCCACTGGCAAGCGACGGCCCGGAAGCGCCCGGCCCGGCACACAGCCCCGGAAACGCGAAAGCCCCGCAGATGCGGGGCTTTGCGATCGACGCGATGGCGGGTGTTACTCGGCCTTCGGCGCGACCTTCTTGGCCACGGCCTTCTTCGCCGGCGCCTTGGCGACGGTCTTGGTCGCGGCCTTCTTCACGACCGGCGCGGTCGCGGTGCCGGCGGTCTTGGCCACGCCCTTGGAACGGGAATTGCCGTAGCTCGCGTTGTAGCGCTTGCCCTTGAGGGTCTTGCGGTCGCCCTTGCCCATTGTGTGCTCCTGATGTCCTGCGAGTTGGATGCGATAGACGCGAAAGTGCGCCGCGAACGGCGCACCAGACCGTGCATTTTAGCATGCAAGGCGACGCCGGTTGGATGGCCCGGGGCCGCCGGCGGGGTACCTGGGTTCAGCGCACGGCGCTGGCGTGGGTCAGGCGCAGGTTCCAGAAATGCGCGCCGGCCAGCAGCAGGCCGCCCACCGTCATCACCACCGCATGCGTGACCGAGTGGTCGTGCAGGGAGGTGAACGCACCGGCCCAGACCAGCGTCAGGCCCGGCAGCAGCAGCGCCCAGGCGCGGAAAGCCCGGTGACGGCGGTAGCCAAGCGTCAGGGTGGTGGTTGCCAGCAGCGTGGCGAAGACCACGAAGGCCTGGTCGATGTCGATCCAGCCGCCCAGGTTGAGGCCGAACGCCGGCAGCAGCGCCAGCAACACGGGAAACAGCGCGCAGTGGACCGCGCACAGCAGCGAGGCGGCAAATCCGAGGCGGTCGGCCTGGCGCAGAGAAGAATGGGATGCGGACATGTCTTTTGGGGGATGCGAATCGTCGCGTAACATTATAACATTCCTGACCCGATCACCAGTGTACTGCATCCCGATGAACTCGCACCGCTCCACCTCCCCCGCCCGTCACCGCCTGGCCGTCGCCCTGGGCCTGCTGCTCGCCGCCGGCGCCGCGCAGGCGCAGCAGACCAGCGCCCATCCCACCACGACGACCCTCGACCGCATCCAGGTCACCGCGACCCCACTGGGCGGCGAGGCCGAGGACCTGGCACATCCGATCGAACTGCTGCATGGCGACGCCCTGGACGACCGCAAGGCCGGCAACCTGGGCGACACCATTTCCGCCCTGCCCGGCGTGCAGAACAGCAGCTTCGGCACCGGCGTCGGCCGGCCGATCATCCGTGGCCAGGAGGGCCCGCGCGTACAGGTGCTCTCGGGCGGCATCGGCAGCATGGATGCCTCCACCGTCAGCGCCGACCACGCGATCAGCATCGAACCCTTCCTCGCCGACCAGATCGAAGTGCTCAAGGGCCCGGCCAACCTGCTGTTCGGCAGCGGTGCGATCGGCGGCGCGGTCAACGTGGTCGACGGCCGCATCGCCCGCGACCTGCCCGACCGGCCGATCAGCGGACGCGCCGAACTGCGCGCCGCCAGCGGCAATGGCGAGCGCAGCGGCATGTTCCGCCTCGATGGCGTCAACGGCGACAACCTG
>JAFAFY010000280.1 GCA_023423235.1 Pseudomonadota bacterium | reverse complement strand
CCAGTATATGGACAATCCAGTAGTTGTTTTTTCCGTTTTTATCGCGTGTGATGGCGAAAACCTGCCGCGATTGGCGGGCGGACGGAAAAAACCATGTCCAGCGCCATCACCAGCTCCGGCACCAGGGCCCGCGGCCTCGACCGCATCGACCGCCAGATCCTGCGCATCCTGCAGCAGGAGGGGCGGATCTCGTTCACCGAACTGGGCGAGCGCGTCGGCCTGTCGACCACGCCCTGCACCGAGCGCGTGCGCCGGCTCGAGCGCGATGGCGTGATCCAGGGCTACCACGCGCGCCTGGACCCGCAGCGGCTCAGTGCCGGGCTGCTGGTGTTCGTGCAGATCGGCCTGGCCTACAAGTCAGGCGACATCTTCGAGGAGTTCCGGCGCGCCGCGCTCAAGCTGCCCAACGTGCTGGAGTGCCACCTGATGTCGGGTGATTTCGACTACCTGATCAAGGCCCGGATCCCGGAAATGGCGTCCTACCGGGAATTGCTGGGCAGCAGCCTGCTGACCCTGCCGCACGTGCGCGAATCGCGCAGCTACATCGTCATGGAAGAGGTCAAGGAAACGCTGGCGCTGGCAATTCCGGACTAGCAGCGCAGGCCACGCCGGCAGTCCCGGGTTGCCTGGCGTGGGCGGCGTGGCGGGGCAAGCCTGGACCGGAAGGTGATCGCGCGTCGCGCGCTTGGCGCGCAGCCGCCTGTCGCCGTCTGTTGATGCTCGGTCATGGCGCTGCGGAGCGGGGCTGACACGGCGCGGAAATGTGCGAGGCACAGAATGCCGCCGCTTTCCTCCCCTCCCAGGTACCCCGATGCAACGTCACCCCCGGCCCACGGCCCTGCTGGCCGTCGCCATTTCCTGCGCGCTGTTCCCTGTGTCCCAGCTCCACGCCCAGTCCGCGTCGGCCGACGCCGTCTCCGACGACGCCGTCGAACTCGATCGCGTGTCGGTGACCGGCCAGCGCGGCGCGCAGCGCGCGGCGATCGACAGCAAGCGCGATACCTTCGCCATCAGCGATTCGATCTCCGCCGACGACATCGGCAAGCTGCCCGACCACAACACCGCCGCCGCGCTGCAGCGCGTGCCCGGCATCTCGATCCAGGAAGACCAGGGCGAGCCGCGCTACCCGGTGATCCGCGGCCTGCGCCCGACCTACAACCGCACCACCATCGATGGCGCGTATGTCGCCTCGGTCGAGGACAACGACCGCGGCGTGCCGCTGGACATCGTGCCCTCGGTGATGGCCGAGCGCGTGGAAGTGACCAAGACCGCGACCCCGGACCAGGATGCCAACGCCATCGGCGGCACTATCAACGTGGTCACCCGCAGCGCGTTCAACACCGGCAAGCCGTTCCTGGATTTCTCCGGCTCGCTCGGCCGCTACGACCGTCACGGCGAGGTGCGCAACGACAAGCAGCCCTACCGCGCCAGCATGGCCGCTGGCACCCTGTTCGGCACCGACGACCAGTTCGGCATCGTGGTTGGCGTGTCGGACGAACTGCTCGACTACGACATCCCGCAGACCGAATCGGCCGACCCTTCCGTCCGCGAGTACACCGCGGCCGGCGTGCCGGTCGATTCGGGCAGTGCCTCGGGCAACGGCATCCAGGTGCCGGTGCAGCGGCGCCTGTTCTGGTACAACAACACCAAGCGCCGCACCGGCGCCAACGCCAAGCTGGAATGGCGCCCGGCCGACACATTCCGCCTCGACACCACGCTGATCTACAGCACGATGGAGGACGACGAGGAACGCCTGGAAGACCAGTTGGCGCAGAGCGGCAACGTCAGCAACCAGACCGCCACCAGCGGCACGTTCGCCAGCGCCCGCAGCACCATCGGCTACAACCACCCGGTCAACGGCCGCACCATCTGGCTGGGCCGCAGCGGCTTCCAGTGGGACGCATCCGAGCGCCTGACCCTCGATGGTGACCTGGTCTGGTCGAAGGCCGAGCTGGACCGGCCGACGACCACCTACAACTTCCGCACCCCGGTGTCGGGCGATTTCGGCTTCGACTACGACACCTCGGACTTCTATCCGATCTTCACCCCGCGCGATCCTGGCGCGGTCTACGACCTGTCGCGCTACACGCCCAACACCCTGCGCCACACCCAGGTGCGCAGCACCGACAAGGTCAACCAGGCGCGCTTCAACATCGAATACGACAACGGCGGGCTCGACAGCTTCTTCAAGCTCAAGGCCGGCACCGTGCTGCGCCGCACCGACCGCGATTACGGCCAGGCGGCGACCAACTACACCCTCAAGAGCGGCCAGGCCTTCACCCTCGACAGCGTTGCCGTCGCCGGTCCGCCGGATTCGATCTACGGCCGCTACTCGATTCCGTGGCGGGTGGACCCGTCGGCGGTGCAGGCCTACCTGGCCGCCAACGCCGACAGTTTCAACGTCAGCTTCGACGACGTCTCGGCCCGCTACCACATCGTCGAGGACGTGCTGGCCGGCTTCGTCCAGGGCACCTACAGCACCGGCCCGCTGACCGTCACCGGCGGCGTGCGCTACGAGCACACGCGCGTGGACAGCGATTCGGTGCGCAAGATCGACAGCGACTACCTGCCGGTGAGCGACCAGGGCAGCTACGGCAACTGGCTGCCCAGCGTGCATGTGCGCTACGACCTGAGCGAACGCTGGGTGCTGCGCGGCGCCTGGACCAACACCATCGGCCGGCCGGACTTCGGCGACATCTCGGCCAACTCCACGGTGTCCTACGACGGCAGCCAGCCGGTGCTCAGCCGCGGCAACCCCGAACTCAACCCGCGCAAGAGCCGCGGCCTGGACCTGTCGCTGGAGTTCTATCCCTCGGCCGATGCGCTGGTGTCGCTGGGCGTGTTCCGCAAGGACATCGACAACGAGATCTTCGTGATGAGCGCGGTGCAGGAACTGGACCTGGGCCTGGGCAACGGCGTGGAATCGGTCCTGGTGCGGCAGCCGATGAACGCGCGCGAGGCGCGCATCGACGGCATCGAGGCGGCCTGGCAGCAGTCGCTGAGCTTCCTGCCGGCGCCGTTCGACGGCCTGGGCTTCAACCTCAACGCCACCCTGCTCGATACCGACTTCGCCTTCCTCACCAGCACCGGCCTGCGCGAGACCGGTTTCTACCTGCAGCCCGACACCGTGCTCAACCTGATGGCCTACTACCAGTACGGGCCGCTGGAGTTCCGCGTGTCGAACAACTACACCGGCGGCTTCCTGGAAACCATCAACGACACCATCCCCAACGCCGACCAGTACTGGAAGAGCCGGCGCACCTACGACGCCAGCATCAACTGGCGCATCAACCAGCACCTGAGCGCCTTCGTCCAGGGCCAGAACCTGTCCAACACCGGCCGCCGCGAGCTGACCGGCCCGGGCCAGCACTACCTGCAGGAATCGGCCGAGTACGGCCGTACCTACTGGGTGGGCCTGGCGGGGCACTTCTGATGCGGCGGGCCATGCTGGCCGCGGCGGTCGCCATCGCGATCGCCCCGGCGATGCTGCAGGCGGCGATGCGCCCGGCGGAAGCGGCGGTGACGGCCGCGACAGCGACCGCGACCGGGCCCGCCGCGGCGACCGTGCTGCAACGTTTCCCCGCCGCCGAGGCCAAGCAGGGCGTGGCGGTGTCGGCCGACAGCGTGTACGTGGTCTCCAACCACGTGATCACGCGGCACGACAAGCGCAGCGGCGCCGAACTCGGCCGCTGGGAAGGCGACCCGGCGCGTTATCCGCACCTCAATTCCTGCGCGCTGATCGACGCGGAGCTGGTCTGCGCCAGCTCCAACTTCCCCGCCGTGCCGCAGCGCAGCTCGGTCGAGTTCTTCGACCCGCAGAGCCTGCGGCACCTGCGCACGGTGGCGCTGGCGCAGGCAGCCGGCTCGCTGACCTGGGTGGATCGCCGCGACGGCGCGTGGTGGGCGGTGTTCGCCCAGTACGACGGCCGCGGCGGGCAACCGCCGTTCGACCATCGCAGCACGTCGCTGGTGCGCTTCGACGATGCGTGGCGGCAGACCGAGAGCTGGGGATTTCCCGATGCAGTGCTGGCGCGGATCGCGCCGATGAGCCTGTCGGGCGGCGGCTGGGGACCGGATGGCCGGTTGTATGTCACCGGGCACGACCTGCCCGAGCTCTACCGGCTGGCGCTGCCGACCGAAGGCGGCGCGGTGCTGGACCTGCTGGAGGTGATCCCGATCGCCGCCGAAGGCCAGGCGATCGACTGGGACGAGGCGCGTCCCGGGGTGCTGTACGGCATCCGGCGACAGGCGCGCGAGGTCGTGGTGATGCAGGTGCCGCTCGACGCGGCAACCGCCGGGCAGGCGCCGTCGCCATAGCTGTAGCGCGGTCGCGCGTCGAACCGGGCGCCGGCGCCGCAGGCTGGCGCTGTACGGATCG
>JAFAFY010000124.1 GCA_023423235.1 Pseudomonadota bacterium | reverse complement strand
TTCGGGCGCATGCAGCGCGACTATCCCGATCTGGTCAAGGAGATGCTGCGCGTGGTCGCACCGCAGCGGGTGGCCGACGTGCTGCGGCGGCTGTCGGAGGAGGGCGTACCGATCCGCAACCTGCGCGACGCGTTCGAGGCGATCACCGATGTCGGTGGCCGCGAGAAGGACGTCGTGCTGCTCACCGAATATGTGCGCGTTGCCCTGAAGCGGGAAATCGCCGACCGCTATTCAGACGGCGAGCGGACCCTGCATGTACTGTTGATCCATCCCGAACTCGAAGACAAGCTGCGGCAATCGGTCCGTGTGGCGGGCGGTGCCAGCCAGCTTGCGATCTCCCCGGAACTGGCCGGTCGACTGGGCAACGAGGTGCGTGCGCACCTGGGCCGTCAGGCGGCGGGCGTCAAGCCGGTGCTGCTGTGCTCGCTGGATGTCAGGCGGCACCTGCGCAAGTTGATGGAGGTCGACTTTTTCGACCTGCCGGTCCTGTCCTATCAGGAACTGGCACCGGATCTGCGGATCGTCCAGGCAGGACAGATCAATGCCTGATCCACGTCGTTTCATCATCCGGGACAACGGCCGTCCCGGCCTCGCGCAGGACGCGCGAGCCGCCGGGCCGCTGTCCAGCGAAGAGGGATTGCCATGACCCAACGCAACGACACCCCGTCCGACCGCACCGCGCACAACGTGCTGCGCATCGTCGATGGCCTGCATGCCGGTGCCAACCGTGTGCTGGCGCAGGAGGAAATGATCCTGGTCGGCAGCGGCGAGGATTGCGACATCGTGCTCGCCGACGATGGCGTGGCCAACCACCACGCGCTGGTCACGCTGATGGGCGGCCGCTTCATGGTGCGCGCGCTCGATGCGCCGCTGAAGATCGGCGGCCAGACCATCCAGCCCGGCGACCCGGTGGAGCTGACAGCGGTCCAGCAGATCGTGCTGGGCGAGGCAGCGATCGCGTTCGGCCGCGAGGACGATCCCGATTGGGACAACTTCCTGACCGTGTTCGAGCCGAGTGGCGAGTCCGCGCCCGCGCGTTCGGGCCTGGTGCGGCGCCTGCCGATGATCGCCGGCATCGCCGCGCTGTCGCTGGCATCACTGGCGATCTTCGCCGCGGTGCTGCCCGACCCGCAGCCGAAGGACGATCCGCGCGCGCGCCTGGCGGCATTGATGGACGAACACCGCATCACCGACTTCCAGATCAAGGATGGCGGCAACGGCGTGCCGATGGTCGTGGGCACCGTCGACAGCGGCGCGGCGCTGCAGCGCGTGCGCGACCAGCTCGACGCCGAGGGCATCCGCGCCACGCTTGAGATGCGTACCGGCGAGAACATTGCCGGCGACGTCGCCGAGATCTTCCGCGCCCAGGGCATTCCGGTGCAGGCGCGCTACGTCGGCAACGGCGACGTCGAGGTGGTCGGCGCATTCGAGGACGGCCAGCAGCTGGAGACCCTGGTGCGCTCGCGCGCGGTCAGCGAGATCCCGGGCGTCGCGCGGATCCTGCCGCGGACTCCGGGCGGCCGCGTGCCGCAGGGCAATGTCGAGGGCGTCGCCGCGGCGGCTGCGCCCGAGCCCGTGCACATCGTCTCGATCGTGCGGGGCGACGACCCGCACCTGCTGGCCTCCGACGGCAGCCGCTATGTCACCGGCGACCTGGTGCCGGGCAAGGGCACGCTGATCTCGATCGGCGAGTACGCGCACGTGCTGGGCAAGTCGGGCGAACTGACCCGGATCATCCCCGGCCCGGCGCCTGCGATGGACGAGGCGGGCACCGCCGAGTCGCCCGTACTGGTGCCGCCGGGTGTCGATGCGGCGTTCGCCGGCGTCGTCGCCAGCGTCCGCGTCGGCGATGCCGCGCAGCGCCAGGACAGCCAGGCCTCGGCGGCGGCGCCGTCGTCCACCCTGCAGTAACCAAAGCACCCGATGGCGCCGGTGATGCCGGCCCTCACCCGAAGCAGCAGAACCCGTTGTTCCTTTCCATCGCACGTCCCCCACGCGTTCCAGCAAGGAGAACAAGCATGACCAACATTTCCGCAGACGGCATCGGCGACTTCATCGGCCGCGCTTCCATGAACAACGACCCCAGCCTCGGCCGCACCAACCGCGCCGGCGGCGGTGGCAGCTCGAGCAGCTGGTACGAGGCGATGTCGCGTGCCTGGGGCCAGACCCTCGACGCCCAGGCCACCCGCATCACCGAACTCTCCGATGTCATCGGCAACGGCGGCGACCAGCCTTCCAACGTGGTCGCGCTGACCGCCGAGAGCCTGCGCATGCAGTTCCTGTCCAACAATGCCTCGACCTCGCAGAACAGCGTCGGCCAGGCGCTCGAGACCCTGGGCCGCAAGCAGTAAGCGCGCGTTCCCGCAGACAGCAAGGAGAACACCATGGTCGACGCGATCCAGGCTGCGGGCCTCGCCGCAGCGCAGGGCGGTGCGGCACCGGCAGCGAACCAGCCGGTGGCGGCCGCCTACGAAGTCCAGCAGTTCGCGGAAGCGATGAACCGGGCCAGCAACCCGGCCACCAACGCCGCGCAGGACGTCGCCAACGTCGGCGCTTCGGAGCCGTCGGAAGGCATGCGCATGCTGATGTCGGCGGTCAACAACCTCAACGGTGGCGCGGAGAGCATCAACTCGCTCGCCAAGTCGATGACCGCCAACACCGGCGAAATGACACCCGGCCAGGTCATGGAAATGACGATGAAATCGCACCATTTCCTGTTCCAGTGCGAAATGACCTCGAACGTGGCCAACCGTACGTCCGATGGCATCCAGCAGCTGTTCCGGCAGCAGTCCTAGCGAGGTGACGGGGATGCGAGACGTGATCCGTGATCGTTGGGCCCGGGGCCTGCTCGTGCTGCTGGCAGCGTTGCTGCTGGCGGCATGCGGCGGCAAGACCGCGCTCTACAGTTCGCTCGACGAGCGCCAGGCCAACGAGATGATGGGCGCGCTGCTCGGCTCGGGCATCCAGGCCGAGAAGCGGCCATCGCCGAGCAAGACCGGCTGGGAAGTCCGGGTTGCCACCGGCGACATCCCCAACGCGATGACGGTCCTGGAATCGCGCGGCCTGCCGCGCGAACAGTTCCAGACGCTGGGCGACATCTTCAAGAAGGAAGGCTTCGCCTCGTCGGCCACCGAGGAACGCAGCCGCTACATCCATGGCCGCCAACAGGAAATGGCCGAAACCATCACCCGGTTGATGCCGGGCGTGGCCCAGGCGCGCGTGCACCTGGCACTGCCCGAGCGCGACCCGCTCGGTGGCGCCACCGGCAAGACCTCGGCAGCGGTGTTCATCCTCGAACAGCCGGGCGCGCGCGTGCGTGACCGCGAGGCCGACATCAAGGTGCTGATCAAGGACGGCGTCGAGGGCCTGACCGACATCAACCAGGTGTCGGTGAAGTTCGCCACGTTGCCGGCGTTGCCCGAAAACAACAGCCAAAGCAGCACCACGATGGCGCTGTCGTCGGTCAGCCCGCTGGCGATCGGCCTGGTCGCGCTGGTGGTGGTGCTGGCCGCGGTATTGCTGGCGTTCGGCAGCCGCTTCAAGGTCCGCCGCGCCGCGGTCGCCGCTGGCGAGAAGGCGCCGCCCAAGCTCTGGCAGGGCTGATCCGGGATGTCGCTGCAGGCACTGCTTGCCGACATCGATCCGGCCTGGCATGGGGCCGGGTCCGCTGCTGCGGACAGCACCGAGGCGCTGCCGCCCGAGCTGCTGCAGCGCGCGCTGGGCAGCCG
>JAFAFY010000134.1 GCA_023423235.1 Pseudomonadota bacterium | reverse complement strand
GAAGCCAAGGCCGCGTTCGGCAACGACATGGTCTACATGGAGAAGTTCCTGGAGAACCCGCGCCACGTGGAGATCCAGGTGCTGGCAGACGGCCAGGGCGGTGCGATCCACCTGGGCGAGCGCGACTGCTCGATGCAGCGCCGCCACCAGAAGGTGGTCGAGGAAGCGCCGGCGCCGGGCATCACGCCCGAGGCGCGCGAAGCGATCGGCAAGGTCTGCGTGGATGCCTGCATCCGCATCGGCTACCGCGGCGCGGGCACGTTCGAGTTCCTCTACGAGAACGGCCGCTTCTACTTCATCGAGATGAACACCCGCATCCAGGTCGAGCACCCGGTCACCGAGATGGTCACCGGCATCGACCTGGTGCGCGAGCAGCTGATGATCGCCTCCGGCCACAAGCTGTCGATCCGCCAGGAGGACGTGGTGCTGCGCGGCCACGCCATCGAGTGCCGGATCAACGCCGAGGACCCGGAGTCCTTCCTGCCCTCGCCCGGCACGATCCAGCATTTCCATGCCCCCGGCGGCCCCGGCGTGCGCGTGGATACCCATGTCTACGAGGGCTATACGGTCCCGCCGAACTACGATTCGATGATCGGCAAGCTCATCGTGCACGGCCCCGACCGCGAGACCGCGATCTGCCGCATGCGCGTGGCGCTGAGCGAGATGGTCGTCGACGGTATCCGGACCAACATTCCGCTGCAGCAGCGCATCATGCGCGACCAGGGCTTCCATGCCGGCGGCCAGAACATCCACTATCTGGAAAAGCGCCTGGCCGAGCGCAAGAACAAGGGCCTGGCGATCGGCTGAGGCCGGCGCGCCTGTGCGCCGGCACCGCGCCGTCAGTTGCCCGCGCGCTCCGGCAGGGCGCGACGCAGCGCGGCATCCAGGGTGATCGGCCGCGCCCAGCGGTCGTAGCTCGCCACCAGCCCCAGCCGCACCCGCTGCAACGGCGGCGCGCCGTCCCGGGTCTGCAGCCGCGCCAGCAGCGCCGACCAGTCCTCGGCGGGATCGCGGCCACGCTCGGCCGCCACCTCGCGGCAGGCACGCCCCAGGGCCAGGGCGGCGGCACAGGCCAGATAGACGTCGGCGGGCTGCCAGCGCTGCTCGGCCAGCAGTTCTTCGACCAGCGCGCGCGGACCGCCCTGGTAGCGCACGATCTCATCGACGAATGCGTCATGGTGGCGCGCGGCGTAGCGATTGATGTCGAGCATCCAGGTGTCGAGCCAGGCATCACCGGTGCGCGGCGTCCACGGCGCCGGCGCAGGGACGCCGGCCACCTGCGGCGGCGTACCGTCCTGCGCACGTGCGTCCGGCAACACCGCGAGAATCGCGATCGACAGGGCAAGGCTGGCGGCGGATTTCGGCATGCGGGAGTCCTCGGCGTGCGGTTGCAGGCGGAATGGCCGCGCCCGGCACGGTATGGCGCCGCGTGGGCGGACCCATCTCGACACCGCCATCGCACGCGAGCGGCGACGATAGCCTAACGCGCACATCGCAGGGAGATGCGACATGGACACCGCCGTCACCACCCGCCCCCGTCGGCGCCTGCTGCGCTGGACGGTCGCACTGGTTCTCGCCGCGGGATTGCTGGGTGCGTATGCCGTCACCCTGGATCGCGTGGCCGCACGTGTCGGACTGGACGCCGAAAACACCCTGCAGGCCGTACCGCGCGACAGCGACAGCCGCCACCGCAGCGACTGATCGCGCCGGGCGGTGTCCCAGGTTGTCCGCAGGAAGCGCCGCGGCGCGGATACGACCTGCCCGCCCGGTCAAGCCATGGCCGTCAGCCCGGAACCTGCAGCGCAGGACAGGCCGGTCGCGACAGTACCCTTGGGAACGCACCTGTAGAACCGGGCGTGTAACAGCAACCCCTCACAAGAGGCCTGTTCGCCGGGTCGCCCTGTCTCAACGCGGCGAGATCACCAGACTGTCCGGGCGTCCGCCACCCGCCCACCAGTCGCCAGTCCCGGTCACGCGCAGCGTCACACCGCCCTTGCGCATCAGCAGGTGCGGGGCACTGTCGCCCTGCGCCATCGAATAGCCCCCGAACACGTCACGCACATCCGTGACCCCGGAGAAGCTGCCTGCCGCCGCGCCGAGGCGTGGCGTGCCGGCCCCGCTGTGCACGACGCCCTTGATGCTGACCCGGACCGGCAGGCTGCTGCCGTCGGCGCAGCGCACCTGGCCAACGCCATGCGCCGCCTGCCGGAGCGGCGACCAGTCATCGGCGGCAAATGCGAGTTCGCAGGCGATGGGATCGGCAGCGCGCGCCTGCGTGCCGGCCCCGGTCATGAGGACGGCAAGCAGGAGAACGAGGCGGAGGGGGAACGACGGCGCGGCGAGCATGGCGCCACGCTAGCAGAAAAGCATGGCCGACCCGGGACTGCGCCAGCCGCAAGGCTTGGCCGACCGCGACAGCGGTCCGGAGAATGCACCGGGCCCAGCCCCCGGGTGCAGACCCGGTGCATCCCGCGTCCCCGGCCGACGCGGCCTGCAGTCAGCGGCGCCAGTCGCGTCGGTTGCTGCGGTCCTGGCGCGGGTCGTAGTACTGCACGGTGCAACGGCCGCGGCGGTCGCATTGGGTGCGGCTGCGGTGGTGGCGGTCATTGCGATGGCGGTCGCCGCGATGGCTGTCGGCGTAGGCATGGCGCGGGGGGGCGTGCCGGTAGCGGGCATCGTGATGACGCGGGACCTGGCGGTAGTAGACCGGGCGGCCGTAACGGTCGCGCGACACGATCAGGCGATCGTCGCGGCCGTAATTGCCATGCCGGTAGTAGGCCGAATCGCCACGCAGCACGACATCGGCAATGTCGACGATCACCCGCACCAGGTCGTCGTTGGCGCGCGCGGGCGTGGGCATGGCCAGCATCGCGGCCAGTCCGGTGGCGAGCGCTGCCGGCAGCAGCCAGCGGGGAAGAGTCGTGGTCGTCATCGGGATCTCCCTGTCAGGTCCGGCGCCACTGCAGCGCCGACACCCTGAACATGGCCGGGCGAGGATGAATCGACGCGCAATTTTCCCGTGCGTGAGGCTGCGGTCAACGCAGCGTAAAGTCGCCATTCAAGCGTGGCCCGCCCGGCATGCGGTGTAAGCGATTCCACCCCGGATCGGATTGTTTGGCCACGAGATCCGCCGCGTGCGCTGCTCCGATGGCCGCGCCATGGCTATCCGCGATCCGCGCCGTACCGGGTCCCTGCGCGGACATGCAACGCGCAAACCCGTCAGCCGCCCCGCGCACGCTCGGCCAGGGCGTCGACCGCGGCCGGCAGTTCGTCCGGCGATGCCACCTGGCGCATGCGTCCCCCCGTGTTGCCGATATCGGCCTGCAGCTCGTGCGCCCAGGTCACGTGATAGGGAATGTGCACGCCCCAACCGCCCAGCGCCAGCACCGGTGCGATGTCGGAGCGCAGCGAATTGCCGATCATCAGGAACTGCCGCGGCTGCGCATCGAACTCCGACAGCACCCGCGCGTAGGTCGGCGGATCCTTCTCGCTGACGATCTCGATCCGGCCGAACAGGTCGGACAAGCCGGAATCGCGTACCTTCGCTTCCTGGTGGAACAGGTCGCCCTTGGTGATCAGCACCACCTCGAAGCGCGCGGCGATCGTCTCGACCGCGTCGCGGATCCCCGGCAGCACCTCGACTGGATGGCGCAGCAGCGACTTGGCCATGGCGACGATGCGGTGCAGGTCGGCCGCGCTGATGCGCGCATCGGTGATCTGCGTCGCCGCCTCGATCATCGACAGCGCCATGCCTTTGACGCCATAGCCGAACACCGCGATGTTGGCCGACTCGACCGCGTACAGCGCCTCGGCGACGCGGCCATCGGCCAGGTCGACATAGCGACCGACGATGCGCTCGAATTCGAGCTGGGCCTCGTCGAAGAAATCCTGGCTGCGCCAGAGGGTGTCGTCGGCATCGAAGCCGACCAGTCGGATGCCATCGTTCATCGCGCGATTATGCGGCCTGCCTGCTGCAAGGCACATCGTTGCGACGCCGCCGGCACCTGCTGGTAGCGACGTGCGACGCGCGTGGCTTGCAGGGACCTGATCAGCACGAACATTCAGCAACACGGTATCGCCCCGCCTCCCGCATGCGGGAGAGGGTTGGGGTGAGGGCGAAGCATCCCCCATCCGCCCTTCGGGCACCTGTCCGGCCCGGCGCCGCCGCCGGGCGTTCGGTCGACCTGCGCGGCAATGCCGCGCAAGCAGGCCGTCCTCATCCCCCCGCATGCGCGGGAAGGAACTGAGGGATCGTGCTGATCAGATGCAGGCATGACTCCCGGATGCGTAAAAAGAAAGGCGACCCGAGGGCCGCCCTTCCGCGATCAAGCTGCCGACGGCTGCGCCGTCAGCGCGCCGGATCAGGCGTCGTCGTCGGTCGCACCGCTGGCGCGCGCGACATAGGCCTGGTACTCCTCGGGGGTGACGAAGCCATCGCTGTCGGCGTCGACATCGTCGAACACCTGGGCCAGCGCCGGCAGGCCGGAGGCCTCGTCACGGCTGAGCTTGCCATCGCTGTCGCCATCGAGGTCCGCCCAGGTCACCTGGCCCTGCTGCGCTTCGGGCTGCGCCTGCGCATTGGCGTCCTCGGCGTAGCCGTCCTGGGTGGTCGGCGGGGCCTGGGTCGTCGCCTCACCCGTGTACGCCGGATCCTGGGTGGCCGATGCGTCCTGCGCAAATGCCAGCGGCGTTGCCATGGCGAAACCCAGGGCCATCATCGCGACCAGCGGCTTGCGTGCATTCTTCATGAGTTCTATCTCCGAAAGGATGTGGGTTGACGCGCGGCTGTTGTTTCATCCTCGTCTGTGGATTCCGCACGGTGCCCACCTTGCCCGGGCGAGAATGAATGTCCGCGACCCCGGAAACCGGGCACTTACGAACGCTTAACCACAATGCCGCGCGTTGCGGCTAGCCGTTCGTTCGGCGCGCGTGAGCACGCCCGCAACAACCGCCGCGCAGCGCGACCTCGGTCGCAGATCCTGCGGGCTGGCGACGTTGCGCGGGACATGCGTTTCGCTGAATCGAACACAACGTTTACAAAGGCGCCGGTCAACGCCTTCGTGCGGCCGTTTCGAGGGACGGTGTGCAACACTCGGGTCAACCCCGATTGCATCCTGGAGACTCCCGTGACACAGCAGCGTCCGTACCACCACCGCCCGCTCGTCATCACCGCGCTTGCCGCTTCGCTGTTGCTGCTGTCGGCCTGCAACGGCAACGCCGCGCCCGCCGTGGGCACTGCGCCGTCCGCAACCGCGCAGGCGGACGCGCCGACCACGGACGAGGCGGCAGGCGCGGCGCAGGCGGGCCTGCCGTTCGCAAGCCAGGCCGTCGCCAGCTTCGATGAACCGTGGGCACTGGCGTTCCTGCCCGACGGCCGCCTGCTGGTCAGCGAGAAACCCGGCACGCTGCAGCTGGTGACGCTGCCGGGCGGCGACAAGCAGGCGATCGCCGGCGTGCCGGCGGTCGGCTATGGCGGCCAGGGCGGCTTCGGCGACATCGCTGCGCACCCGCAGTTCGCCGACAACGGCCTGGTCTACCTGAGCTACGCGGAAGATGGCGACGGCGGCCGCGGCGCGGCGGTCGCGCGCGCGCGCCTGGAGTTCGCAGCCGACGGCGTCGGCACGCTGCAGGACCTGCAGGTGATCTGGCGCCAGGTGCCCAAGGTCAGCGGCAACGGCCACTACGCGCACCGCATCGCCTTCGACGATGCCGGCAAGCTGTGGATCTCCTCCGGCGACCGGCAGAAGTTCGACCCGGCGCAGGACATGCAGTCCAACCTCGGCAAGATCCTGCGCCTCAACGACGACGGCAGCGTGCCGGCCGACAATCCCTTCGTCGACCAGGGCGGCGTGGCCGCGCAGGTGTGGTCGCTGGGCCACCGCAATCCGCTGGGGCTGGCGTTCGACGCGCAGGGCCGGCCGTGGGACGTGGAGATGGGCCCGGCCGGCGGCGACGAACTGAACCTGGTGGTGCGCGGCGAGAACTACGGCTATCCGCTGGTCTCCAATGGCGACCATTACGACGGCCGCCCGATCCCCGACCACGGCACCCGCCCCGAGTTCAAGGCACCGGCGATCACCTGGAACCCGGTGATCTCGCCGTCGAGCCTGATGTTCTACTCCGGCACGCTGTTCCCGGAGTGGACCGGCAACGCCTTCATTGGCGGCCTGTCGGGACAGACCCTGGTGCGGGTGGAGATCGACGGCGAGACCGCGCGCGAGGCCGAGCGCTTCGCGATGGGCGCGCGCATCCGCGATGTCGCCCAGGGGCCGGACGGCGCGCTGTGGGTCATCGAGGACGGCAAGGCGGGCCGCCTGCTGAAGCTGACGCCGCAGGGCTGAGCAAGCCGCGCCGTGCAGCAACGCTGCTGTCCGGCGCGTGCCCGGCGCTATTGCGCTGGCCGCTCCACCGGCCGCCCCATCGCCGTGCGGTAGCGCAGGTACAGCGCCTGCACCTTGTCGATGTAGGCGCGCGTCTCGCGGTAGGGCGGCACGCCGTCGTAGCGCGCCACCGTACCGATGCCGGCGTTGTAGGCGGCCAGCGCCAGGGTGCGGTCGCCGTGGTAGCGGCGCAGCAACGCGCGCAGATGCCGCGCGCCGGCATTGATCGACTGTTGCGGCGACAGCGGATCGCTGACGCCATAGTCGGCGATGACATCGGGCATCAGCTGCATCACCCCGGCAGCGCCCTGCGGCGACAAGGCTGCCGCATCGAACCCGCTCTCGACATGGGCGATCGCGCGCAGCCAGGCCTCGTCGAGATCGTTGGCGCGGGCGGCGGCGCGGAACAGCGCCGCATGCGCGTCGAGCCTCGGCGCGCCCACGCTGCCGAGCCCGGCATGCGCCTGCTCACCCGGCGGCGTCTCCACGGTGAAGCGCAGGTAGACCCGCGCGCCGGGCAGGCGGCGGGTGCCGTAGACCAGCACGCCGTCCTGCTCGCGCTCGTACAGGGTGCCGCTGAACACGCCCATCTCGCCCCACAGGTTGGGCGCCTGCACGGCGTTGTCGTCGATCTCGCGCGGCTCGCATTTCGAGCCCGGCTCGGGCGCGGTCGACAGGCTCACCGTGCCGCCCTGCACGCAGCGCCAGACCGTGCGCGCCTGGGCCGGGGTCGCCGCGAGCAGCAGCGCCGCCAGCGCCGGCATCGCCGCCACCCTGCCCGCACCAAACCCCCACCGAACTGTCGGCATCGTGCCGCTCCCGATCGCACCGCCCACCCGGATACACCGCGGGCGGTGAGGTTTGTGCATCGGCGGCGCGCGCGCCATCATCGGCGCCCCTTCGCCCCGGCACCGACATGACCGACTGGCCGTCGCTGATCCGCGACATCCCCGATTTCCCCAGGCCCGGCATCCTGTTCAAGGACATCACCCCGGTACTGGCCGATGCCGACGGTTTCGCCGCCGCGATCGAGGCGATGGCCGCGCCTTGGCGCACGGCGCCACCGGTCGCGTTCGTCGGCATCGAGGCGCGCGGCTTCATCTTCGCCGCGGCGCTGGCGCAGGCACTGCACGCCGGGTTCGTACCCGTGCGCAAGCCGGGCAAACTGCCGGCGCGCACCCAGGTCTACGACTACGCGCTGGAGTACGGGCGCGACCGGCTGGAGATCCATGCCGACGCGCTGCCCACTCGCGCACGCGTGGTCCTGGTGGACGACGTGCTGGCAACCGGCGGCACGCTGCGCGCGGCGCTGGCGCTGTGCCGGCAGATCGGCTGCGAGGTCGCCGGCGCCTCGGTGCTGGTGGAACTGGCGGCGCTGGACGGGCGCGCCGGCTGGGACCCGGCCGTACCGCTGCACGCCGCGCTGCGCGCCTGAGCCGGCGCATTCCGGCCCAGGGCGTGCTGGCTCAGGGCGTGGCGACTCAGGGCGTCGCCGCTGGCGCCTGCATGCCGGCGGCGCGCTGGCCGGCTTCTTCCAGCAACCGCTGGAAATCGAGACCGGCAAGCTGCTGACCCAGCGCCGCGCATTGCACGCCCGCGGGCTGCTGCGCCAGCTGCTGGCGCATCTGCACGGCCACCTGGTCGAACTGGGCATCGAACGTCGCCACGCCGGCCAGGAACTCCGCTTCCGTGGGCCGCGCCTGCAGGGCCGCGACATAGTCCGGATTGGCCTGGCGGAAACGGGCCGCGCCGGCATCGAGCGCCTGCGCGCCCTGCGGATCCTGCGCGCAGTAGTCGCGGAACACCGCCATCTGCCGGTCGAACACGTAGGCGCCCATGTAGCGGGTCTGTGCCTCGGTCAACGGGGACTGCGCCAGCGCCGCGCCACTGGCGCAGGCGAGCGACAACAACAAGGGGATACGCCACGGGCTCGACATGCCGGCACCTCCGCTGTGCGGCCGGACGGCCGCTGCCCTGCACGATACCGCCGCCCGCGCGCGCCCGTCGTCACGCCGGCGTTTCAGTCGTCATCGTCCTCGTCCTCATTTTCGTCCTCGTCCAGCAAGCCGGCCGCGTCGTCCGGCGTCGCCGGGTCGAAAGGCTCGAGCAACGTGTAGTCGTCGACCTCGCGGCTGCGCACGCGCGGCGACACCGGATAGGCCTGCAGCACCGGCTGCTGCATCGTCGACAGCAGCGGCAGCGGATCGGGCGGACCTTCTACCCAGGCGGCGACCTGCGACCCGGGCAGGAACACCGGACCATCGGCCACCAGCGGCGCAGGCACCGCGGGGTTGGGCTGGGTCAGCACCGCGAAGGACAGCAGCCCGGGCGCCTCGCGCTCCCACTGCTCCCACAGCCCGGCGGCCAGCAGCGCACGGCCGTCGCCCGCCTGCACGAACCAGGGATGCGGACGCGCGCCGCTACGGTCCCATTTGTAGTAGCCGGTCATCGGCACCACGCAATGCCGGCGCTGCCAGGGCCTGCGGAAAATGCGGCTGGTCGCAGCGCGCGCCAGGCGCGCGGTCACCGTGGTGTAGGGCGTCTCCGGCAGCGCCGACCAGTGCGGCACAAGGCCCCAGACCAGATCCTCGGCGCAGAGGCCCTCGCCGCGATCCAGGATCACCATCGCCGGCATGCGCACCGCGATGTTGTAGCGCGCCGGCGCGGCCAGCAGCGCCGCGACCACCGCCGCGGGCAGCCCGCTGCCGAATGCGTCTTCCGCGAACGCCTGCACGAACCTGCGCATCCTGTCTTTCCGCTGCCGGATGGACCCGCAGCATGGCGCGAGGCGGGTGAGCCCGCAGTGTGCGCGCGCCGCGCCGCCATGGCGCTTCACGCCGGCACCCACGGCCGGGGCGCACGGTGGTATCCCCCTGTCCCGGAGGCCCCCTCATGACACATGGCACGCCCGACCAACCGCAGCCGCCCGCGCCACCGGAGGAAGTGCCCGGCACGATCCCGCACCCGATGCACGACCCGGTGCCCGACCGTCCGGTCGACCCGCCGGTGCCCACGCCCGGAGACCCGGAGCGCGACCCGCAGCCGCAGCGCGATCCGCCCGCGCCCAACCGCCCCCAGGATCCGCCGCAGCCGCGTTGACCACCGCGGCAGCGTGCGAGCGCAAGCCCTCGTGCGGCCCGGAAACCCGGCGAACGGAGGGCATGCGTACGCAGATGCGGGCGCGCGCCCGTATCTGCGACGGCAGCCGTCGCGCCCACCGTGCACGGACACGTGACTGCGGCCATGCTGCAATGACCGCCACCC
>JAFAFY010000305.1 GCA_023423235.1 Pseudomonadota bacterium | reverse complement strand
GGGATGGCGGAGATGTCCTGGTAGCCGTTCGGGCTGATACCCAGGCGCTTGCCGTTGACCAGGATCAGAGTGCGTTGTGCGCCCAGGTTGCGCATCGAAATGTACTGGCCACCCGCTTCCTGGTTGGAGGTCAGCGGCGAGGAGCGGCTGAAGGTGGGCGAACCCGCTGCCGAGATGTTCTGCAGCACGTCTGCAACGCTGCTGAAGCCCTGCTGCTCGAGTTCCTGGCGCGTGATCGACAGGACCGGCTGGGCGGTCTCCACGTCGACCTGGCGAATGCGTGAGCCCGTGACCTCGACGCGATCGAGCGTGGTGGGCGCGTTGTTGGAATCCTGCGCGAGGGCCGCCCCACTGAACGTGGTGGCGCCGGCGACGATGGCAAAGCTGATTGCATCGCGCAGCTTGGTGGTCTTCAAGGTCATCTCTTTCTCTCTCCAGAGTGGGTCTTGGGAAGGACTTCCCAATACGAACCCGGCCGGTGACGTCAAATCGAGCGCCAAATTCGGCAAGGCCGCGCGATGGTAGCGGCCAAATGGAGAAAATTAAAGAGTCGTTAACGAAATGAGATGAGTGCGTGAAAACATACGCCGAGCGCGTCGGGAAAATCCGAGCCGCGTGCTGCTGCGCAGCAAAATGCGGGCATCGGGTCGGGAGGCGTCGCCGCGAAAGTGGGGCGGCGGACGAGCGGGGCGCCGCAACAATGGCGCGCACGGTAGGTATCCGCCGTCAAAGATCCTGCTGGTACCTGATATACGGCACGGCGCCGTCGTCGTCGGGCAGGTCGGCGATCTTGGAGAAGGGATTCTTGCCGCGGGTGATGACGTTGTCGGCGCCCACGGTGAGCTGGCCGCTCCAAGGGGTGCGCCAGCTGACGCCCAGGCCGATGCCTTCCCATTTCGGCAGGCCGGGGGTGTCGACGACCTGGCCGACGATGTCCACGCTCAGGCGGCGGTAACCACCACCGACCGAGACGCTGCGGCTGCTCCACTGGTCGCTGAGGGCGGCGGGGGCGCTGGCCGAGGGGATCAGGGTCGCCTTGGCCAGGGTGCCGGCGAGCGAGACATAGGCGTCGTCGCCGATGTCCTTCTTGGCGAAGACGGTCAGGTCCTGCACGTCGACAGCGCCCGGCGAAGCAGCCGCTGCCGGATTCAGCCAGGCGGGCAGGGTATCGCGGCCTTCGCCGATGCTCACGCCAACTCCGCCTCCGGGGCGGCTGAACGCCGCAGAGGCGCTGGCGCGGCGATTGCCGGACGCGCCGGTCCCAAGCGCGGCCAGCTGGCAATTGCGTGCGAGATTGCTGACCGCGCCGTTGAAGCTGCTGCCGGGGCTGCACCACAGTGCAAGAGAACTGCCGCCCTCGAGACCGAACGCGGCGTCGAGCCGGTTGTCACCGAAACGCCAGCGTGCGCCGGCAGGCCCGGTCGCGGGTTCGAGCAACAGGAAGGCCTCGACCTTGCCGCTGTTGGCATCGAGCACCGGCAGGAATGTCTGGTTGCCGCGTCGCTCCTGCGCGTGCACGCCCGTTGCCGCCATCAGGGCAAGGGCGCAGGCAGCCAGCAGTCGAGTAGCGCGCGGTGACATGGTCTTGACGTTGACCCGATGGTCCGACGGGAAGTTCCCCACTCCCAGGGAAATCGACTCTAGGACATTTATGTTTATTTAACAATCCCGGCAGGGTGACACGGGCCTCATTGCAGGCGTTCCGGGGCATCGAGGTTGGCCGCCGGGGTGGCCAGCAGTGCTTCGATCTGGTCGGGGGTGAACAGGTAGGTCTGTCCGCAGAACTCGCATACGATCCGTGCCTCCCCGTCGATGACCGCTGCGCGCGCCTCCTCGGCGCCGAGCGAGAGCAACATCCCTTCCACGCGCTCGCGCGAGCAGGAGCAGGCGAACGCGAGCGGCTTTTCCCCCAGGACCTGCGGCGCGTCGTCCGAAAACAGCCGTGCGAGCAGGACTTCAGCGGGCCATTGCAGCAGTTCGCTCGTCGTCAGGGTGTCAAACAGCAGCCCAGCCCGGTTCCAGCCGTCCTCGTCGCCGGCATCGCCGGGCAGCTTCTGCAGCATCAGCCCGGCGGCGCGGGTGTCGTCGGCGGCCAGCAGCATGCGTGTGGGCAACTGTTCGGACTGGCGGAAGTAGTCCTCGAACGCGCCCGACAGCGATTCCGAGGCCAGCGAGACCAAGCCCTGGTAACGCATCGGATCGCGACCCCTGGAGGGATTCTCGATGGTCAGGGCCAGCACCGCGTCGTCGCCGAGGGTGCGCAGGTCGCGCGACATCGCCGGACCGGCATCGGCATCGAAGCGGGCGATGCCGCGCAGGGTGCCGGCGGAGGTGCACTCGGCGAACAGCGTGCGCAACGGGCCGCTGGCGCGCAGCTGCACCGACAGTCGGCCGTCCACCTTGGCGTGGCCGGTGAACAGTGCGGCGGCGGCACTGGCCTCGCCCAGCAACTCGCGGATCGCCGCGGGATAGGGGCCGCGGTCGCTGATATGCCGCCAGGTGTCGTGCAGGTGCACGCGCACCCCGCGCACGCCGGCGTGCGGAAGCAGGAATCGGGTCAGGCGGTCGCTGTCGTGCGAAACGGAATCGGTCATGTGGGGTGCTGTGGTGTGGAACTGCCGGAGACGAGGGAACGATGGCGATTGGCGGCGCGGGGAGCGGCCGATACAGTGGCGCCATGAATGCATTGCGTGACACCACGATGGGGGCGCCCGGCCCCGCCTGCAAGCCGGGAGCGCGACCTTGAGCGCAACGGAAAGCCGTCGCCCGCGGCGCTGGCTGCGGCGATTGCTGTGGCTGCCGGTGATCGCGGTGCTCTTCACCATCGCCCAGGTGCTGGTGCTGCGTTTCGTCGACCCGCCGTTCTCGGCGTTCATGGCGATCCGCCAGGTCGAGGCCTGGACGAGCGGCGATGATGACGTGCGCATCTACTACCAGTGGCGCGACCTCGACCGGATCGCGCCCAGCCTGCCGGTCGCGGTGATCGCGGCGGAGGACCAGAACTTCGCCCACCACCGCGGTTTCGACCTGGCGGCGATCGAGAAGGCGCGCGAACACAACGCGCGTGGCGGCTCGGTCCGCGGCGCCAGCACGATCAGCCAGCAGATCGCGAAGAACCTGTTCCTGTGGCGCGGCCGCAGCTGGCTGCGCAAGGGGTTGGAGGGCTGGTACACGCTGCTGATCGAGCTGCTGTGGCCCAAGACCCGCATTCTGGAGGTCTACGTCAACATCGCCGAGTTCGGCGACGGGGTCTACGGTGCCCAGGCCGCCGCGCGCCGCCATTTCGGCAAGGACGCCACGCAGCTCACGCCGCGCGAGAGCGCGCGGCTGGCGGCGGTGCTGCCCAGTCCGCGGCGCTACAGCGCCTCGCGCCCGGGGCCGTATGTGCAGCGACGGGCGCAGTGGATCGAGCGCAACGCGCGCCAGATCGGTGGCGCGGCCTACATGGAGGCGCTGGATTGAACGCCATCGCACATGCGGCGACCGCCGATACCCGCGAGCGCCTGACGATCCTCGTCGCCGCCTTCGACGAAGCGCAGTCGCTGCCGGTGCTGCACCCGCGCATCGCCGCGGTGATGACTGCGCTCCAGGCCGAGGGCATCGCCGCGCGCGTGCTGTATGTCAACGACGGCAGCAGCGATGCGACCTGGGAGATCCTGCGCGAACTGGCCGCGACCGATCCACGGGTCGCGCTGCTGCGGCTTTCGCGCAACTTCGGCAAGGAGGCGGCGCTGACCGCGGGGCTGGACATGGTCGAGAGTGGCGCGGCGATGATCCTCGATGCCGACGGCCAGGACCCGCCCGAACTGATCCCGCAGTTCGTCGCCCATTGGCGCGCCGGCTACGACGACGTGCACGGCACGCGCCTGAGCCGCGAGGGCGAGGGCTGGGTCAAGAAGTCCACCGCGCATCTTTTCTACCGCCTGATGCAGCGCCTGGCGAAGACGCCGGTGCCGGCCGATACCGGCGACTACCGGCTGCTGTCGGCGCGCGCGCTGGCGGCGCTGCGGCAGTTGCGCGAACGCCAGCGCTTCATGAAGGGCCTGTTCGGCTGGGTCGGATTCAACCGCATCGCGGTGCCGTACCAGCGCCGGCAGCGGATCGCCGGGCACACCAAGTTCAGCCTGTGGCGGCTTTGGAATTTCGCCATCGACGGCGTGACCAGTTTCTCCACGGCGCCGCTGCGGCTGGCGACCTATGTCGGTGGCCTGAGCGCCTGCGCGGCGTTCGTGTTCGCGCTGTGGATCGTCGGCAAGGCGCTGCTGCTGGGCGACCGCGTCGCCGGCTGGCCGACGATGATGACGGTGATCCTGTTCCTGGGTGGGGTGCAACTGGTGGCACTGGGCGTGATCGGCGAGTACCTGGGCCGGCTGTACGAGGAAGCCAAGCAGCGGCCGCTGTACCTGGTGCAGGACTGGCGGCCGGCCGCGGCGGAAGCGGCGGGCGATGCGCTGCCGCAGCAGCAGGAACACGCGTCGATGGCGGCTGCCGGCAAGGAATGACCTGATTAGCACGAACCTTCAGCAACACGGGTTTACCCCCTCCCTCGCATGCAGGAAAGGGTTGTGGTGGGGGTAAAGCAGCCCTCATCCGCCCTCCGGGCACCTTCTCCCGCACGCGGGAGAAGGGAGACTGAAAGATCGTGCTAATCCGGAGGAATGATTGCGGCGTAGCTGCAGGCGACGCACGCCGCGCGATGACTCAGCGGGCGTAGTCGCCGCCGCAATCGCTGTCCTCGCCGCCGCCCAGTTCAAGCGTCGCCAGCAGCGCGGCCGGTGGCGTGATCGAACCCAGCGCCAGGGCGATCGCGCCGCGCAGGCCCAGGCGCGCCATGTCCGGGCGGAAGCTGGGCGCGGCGAAGGTGCCGCCGACCACCAGCGGCGAGCGCAGCGCCAGGATGCTGCGGTCCTTGGGGCGGGGTCGCAGCTCCAGATCCAGGGTTTCCTCGCGCAGGCTGACCTGGCCCTCGCCGACGATCAGGGTGTCGCTGGTGTCGAGTGCCAGCGCGCGCGTCTGCATCACGCCCTGCTGCACGCCGAAGTCGGCGAACGCGCAGCGGATCGGAATCTGCTTGTCCTTGCCGATCAGGTACTTCAGCGATTCGTAGATGTCGATGCCGGCCAGCTCGACCAGCAGGTTGCTGACCCGGCCCGCACCCATGCCGACCGCGACATCGCCATCGGCGCTGCCCAGCATCGCCGCGACCGAATTGCCGGTGCCGGCGACATTGACGCTGCCGTTGATGCGCCCGACCGCCTGGCTGGCGAGTTCGCTGTCGGGGAACAGGCCGCCCAGTTCGATCC
>JAFAFY010000297.1 GCA_023423235.1 Pseudomonadota bacterium | reverse complement strand
CCTTCGGCCCCCTCTTCCGACAACTCCGGCGCAGGCACCACGCGCCCGCTCCAGTCATCCGGGCGCGGCGGCAGGCGATCGATGTAGCCGTCGCTGGCAAGCGCGGGCGGCGCCAGCACGCGCTCGGTGAAGTTGCGGTCGGCGTAGTAGCGCAGCTTCCGCGCCCGCAGCGGCGGGTGCCCGGCCGCCATCACCAGTTCCTCGTCGGCCGGCAGCTGCATCACCTCGCCCAGCGTCAGCAGCGGACGCGCGGTGGCCTGCTGCGACACGTTGACGTGATCGAGCCAGAACGCCATGCGGTCGCCGCCGTAGCTGCGATGCGCGTGCAGCAGCGTCGCGGTGCCCAGCGCTTCGGACAGGCGCCGCGCGGTGCGCTCGTCGTTGGGCGCGAACGCCACGCGCACGTGGCAGTTGTCGAGGATGGAGCTGTTCTGCCCGTAGGCCTGCTCGATCTGGTTCAGCGACTGCGCGATCAGCAGCGCCCGCATCCGGTAGCCGGCCATGAACGCCAGCGCCTGTTCGAAGAAGTCCAGCCGGCCCAGGGCCGGGAACTCGTCGAGTACCCAGAGCAGCGAGTGCGGCGGCGCAGGATCCGGGTTGCGCGCACGCCGGTGCTGGGACAGCCAATCCAACCAACTGGGCGTGCGCTTGCCGGTGTCGGGCAGTTTCTCGGTCAGGCGCCGGCCGATCTGGTTCAGCAGCAGGCGCATCAGCGGCCGCGTACGCGAGAGATCCGACGGCGGGACCACGAGGTACAGCGACACCGGCGCACCGGCCGTCATCAGGTCGGCGATGCGCCAGTCGCACCGCGAGGTCACCGCGGCCACGGTGGGATCGTGGTACAGGCCGAGGTAGCTCATCGCCGTGGACAACACGCCCGAGCGTTCGTTGTCGCTGCGGTTGAGCATTTCCCTGGCGGCCGAGGCCACCACCGGATGCGGCCGGTCGCCCAGGTGCGGCGTGCGCATCATCGTGGCCAGGGTGCGCTCGATCGGCCGGGAAGGATCGGACAGGAAGTTCGCGACGCCGCACAGCGTCTTGTCGGGCTCGGCGTACAGCACGTGCAGGATCGCGCCGACCAGCAGCGCGTGGCTGGTCTTCTCCCAGTGGTTGCGCCGCTCCAGCGCGCCCTCCGGATCGACCAGCAGGTCGGCGATGTTCTGCACATCGCGCACCTCCTGCGCGCCGCGGCGTACCTCGGTCAGGGGGTTGTACGCCGCCGAGCGCGCGTCCGTGGGATTGAAGTAGAGGCAGTGCGAGAAGCGCGAGCGCCAGCCGGCAGTCAGTTGCCAGTGCTCGCCCTTGATGTCATGGATCACCGCCGAGTGCGGCCAGGTGAGCAGGGTCGGCACCACCAGCCCCACGCCCTTGCCCGAGCGCGTCGGCGCGAATGCCATCACGTGTTCCGGGCCATCGTGGCGCAGGTAGTGGCGGTCGAGCCGGCCCAGGAAAATGCCGGCCGAAGCGGTCAGGCCGGCAGCGACCGCATCGTCCCGGGTCGCCCAGCGCGCCGAACCGTAGGTCGTTGGCGGCGGTTGCTTGCCGAACAGCGAGCGGGCGGCGACCACCAGCGCGGCCGCCAGCAGGCAACTGCCCGCCGCGATCAGGCCGCCGAGGTTGAAGGCCCGCGGGTTCTGCGCCTCGTGCGCCAGCCACCACGGGAACAACTGCCACGGCCGATACACCGGCATGCCTTGCAGGTGGAACCAAGGGCCGCCCAGCCGGGCATCATGTCCCAGGGCGCCGGCGACCCACTGCGTCGCGCACCAGAGCCCCATCAGCGTGGTGGTGAGAACGAACAACACCGGGATGATCACCGTCCTGGTCGAAGTCATGCGCCCAAGCCCATTGCCATCGAGCCTTGATCCTCCCTACACGTGCCGCGACGGCACAGGGAGAAACCTCGGACGCGATGCCGCCTCCCGGCTGCATATCCGCACGTGGCCATGGGGCGATTGCCGGCACGGCGAGGCGGACAGTCATAGACAATGTCGACAGCTGCGATCAAGAGACGGCCGACGGACCGGAATCCGCCATCCGCCGCCCATCGGCGTGGATTCAACGCTGCAGCGTGCGTCCGCTGATCGTCCGCTGCATGGTGCGGATGATGTCGCCGCGCTCCCCCATGGCCCGCAGGGTGCGCTCCATCTCCGGCCGCAGCGTCCACTTCGTGCCCCGCCCCTTCTCGGCCAGGCCCAGCTCGGCCAGGTACTGCAGGCGCCCGATCAGCATGGCGCGGCGCTGGCGCCGGCCCAGGTCACCGGGCACGTCGCGCAGGTCGACGACGCCCTCCCGGGCGGCGCTGGCGACCGCCCGGTCCAGGGTCGTCCAACGCTCCTGGCGGGTCTCGCGCGCGAGGCCCCGAGTGATCTCGCGCTCGCTACGCCGGCCCAACCACCGGGTCGCCAGTTCGGAGGCGCGGCGGCGCATGCCGAAGGCGATGTAGTTGCGGGCGATCACCAGGTCGGCGCCGCGGTCGTCCTTGCCGCGCAGCACCAGGTGGGTGTGCGGGTTGTCGGTATCCCAGTGGTCGACCGCGACCCAGTCCAGTTTCGTCCCGAGGTCGCGTTGCACCTGCTTCATGTGATCGCGCACGAAGGCCTTGAGGTCGCCCAGTTCCAGCGCGTCGTCGACCGAGAGGATGAAGCGGAACTGGTGGCGGTCGCCCTCGCTGCGCCGCTCGAACGCACCGGCATCGGCGTTGTCGGTCTGCGGCCCGTACAACTGCCCGCGGCCACCCTCTCGCGTCACCCCGTCCCGCTCGATGTAGCGCAGGTGCTTCTGCGTGGAACGGACGCCGGCCCGCCGCAGGTTGACCAGGCGCGTCTTGATGACGACGCGACGGGCGCGTTGGTCCAGGCCCCGCCCCGCCAGCTGCGCGGCGGCGTGGCCGCGTCCGGCTCCAGCACCACCGCCACGCGCGCGACGCCCCGGCGCACGGCTGCCGAAACTGCCACCGACCTTCGAGCTGGCCTTGACCACGCGACTGATGAAGCGCGGCGCGTGTGCCCTCCCGTGATCGCGTGGCGGACCCGGCCGTGGCCGGATCTGGTCGTCGTCGCGCTCAACCATGGCCGCGCCCCGGCGTGTTGCATCGTGCGCAAGCGCGCACGGCACGCGGAATTTGCTTGTGCGACCGGCGTTTGCGTACATGTGCGGCACGCGACAACCGCATGCGGTGCCGTGGCAACGCCTTGCCACACAATGCATTACGGGCCAGGGCGTGCCGCTCCCTTTTATCTTGCCTGCCCAGCTTTTGCCGTTGCGGTTGCCGTAATCCCGGCATCAGGGGGACGTCAGGGTTGCGCATGGGATTCCTCCTCGCGTGGTGCAGCGGTTTCATTCGGGGATTCGCCTACGGGCCGCAGACGCACGAACAGGCGCGGATCCGGGCCGGATCCATCGCCGGCATCCGAGGTCCTGTGGGCACGGGGCAGCACCGCGAACAGCGCATCGGGTGGAGCGCTCTCCTGTTCCGCCAACGGAACCGGAGCGGTCATCCCGGCAGCCGTCGCCACTTGCTCGAGATAGCGCCGCGTCTGCGTCCGCAGCGGTGCCGCATGCTGCACGTGCGCGGCATAGCGGCCGGGGCCGGCGTGATAGGCGGCGAAGGCGCCGGGCACGCCGAAGCGGTCGTGCATCTCGCGCAGGTAGGCCGCACCGGCCAGGATGTTCTCGCGCGGGTCGTGTGGATCGGCGCCGAAGCCATGCCGCTGCCGCAATTCCGCCCAGGTCGCCGGCATGATCTGCATCAGTCCCATCGCCCCGGCATGCGAGGTGATCGGCTGCCCGTGCAGGTGGGTGCAGCCGTTGCTCTCGGCACGCAGCACCGCGCGGATCCACGCCTCCGGAATCGCGTAGCGATGGGATGCCTCGGCGATCTGCGGCTGCCATTGCGCGACGCCACAGGCATGCGCGGGCGAGGCGAACAAGGCCGCCAGCAGCGCGGCGCAGACGCGGCGCTTCACCACGTCCACAGCGGCACCGCCTGGCCGAGGATGGCGCTGCGACCCACCGGGCCGAAGTAGCGGCTGTCGAACGAGGCCGGATGGTCGGCGGCAAACAGGAACACCTCATCCGACGCGAGCATCCGGCAGCCCGGCCAGGCCCCCAGCGGGCGGCCCACACCGTCGCGGCTGCGTACCAGCGCGACCGCGTGGCCATCGATGCGCACGAGTCCGCCACGGACGCACACGTGCTGGCCGCCCGTGGCACCCACGCGCTTGAGGATGGGCAGGTGCTGCGGCAGGTAGCCACGCCGATGGGCCAGCCGCGCGGCATCGGCCGGCAGGCGGGCGAAGACCCGGCTGCCCGGCTGCAGGTCGCCCACTGGCCGCTGCAGGTACCAGCCGCGCGGGGCGCTGTCGCTGGGGTTGTAGAACAGCCAGGTCGGCCACGGCAGCCACGCGGCCGCAGCCAGCAGCACCACCGCGGCGGCCGCGATGCCGAGCAGGCGCATGCGCCGCGACGGCGTCATGGCGACAGCGCCCGCCGCCGCTGCACGGCGGCGTGTTCAGCGGCCGAATAGATCGGCGGTTCGACACCGGTCACCAGGCGCTGGTGCAGCACGCGCCAGTAGTCCTCGCTGACGTCCTCCAGCGGGACGCGCTGTGCTTCGATTGCCGCGATCACGTCCAGCGCCTGCCGCGCCTTGGCGGTGGTGGTCGCATGCAGCAGCAGCTGCGCGCCGGGCGTGATGCCCTCCAGGCAGGCCACCCGCTCGCCAGGACCGGCGGCGCGCAGCACGGCGAGCCTTCGCCGCTCGCCAGCGCGGCATTCCACCCGGGCGAAGATCGCGCCCGGCGGGAAATAGACATGCCGGCAGGACCCCTCCGGCGTGTCCTCCCACAGCGGCCGCCCGAACCGCAACCACACCGACAGGCAGTCGCGCACGCAGGTCAAGGCCACGCGGGTCAATCTGGTCATGACACGTCCCCATCGCCGCCGTACTCGCGCTCCAGCACGCCGCGCAGCATCTCGGCCACGGTCTGGCCCTGCCGGAAGGCGATGACCTTGATGCGGCTGCGCAGTGCCGGCGTCACGTCGATGGTCAACCGCGCGGTGTAGCCGTTGGCCTTGCCATTGCCCCGCACCCAGGCCTCGGCCTCCGGGTCGCGCGGCGGACGTGGGCCGAGCCCGATGCGGCGGCGGCTCATCGCAGCCACCGGCGAACCTCGTCGCCGAACTGCGCGATCTCCTGCGCCGCCAGCGACGTGTCGTCCACTTCGTCGACCAGCCGCCCGGTGGCGGCCGCCTCGGCGAACACTACGCGCTGGCTGATCGTCGAGGCCAGCGTCGGCATCGGCTGCGGCGACGTGTCCTGCTGGTCGAGCACGCCGCGCAGTTCGCGTCCGATCAAGGTGCGCACGACGCAGCGGTTGACGACGAACGCGGCCTTCAGC
>JAFAFY010000262.1 GCA_023423235.1 Pseudomonadota bacterium | reverse complement strand
GTGGGAGACGCAGCCAGAGAGCGAGGCCGAGACCGCGTAGCGGCCGCTTGCGGTGCGCCCAGCCCAACAACAGCTGCGCGGCGGGCCGGGCACGAAGCGTCGTCATTCCCCGCCGCTTTCCGCAGCGGACGGCCGATCGGACGGGAGCCTTTGCCTTCACTTGCCGGCGAGGCTCTCGAGCAACCGGCACACGTCCGTTAGGGATTCCCTGCCTCCGTGGGAATGACGACGCGTCAGAACCAGACTTGTCAGACCCCGGCTAATGCCGGCGGATCAGGATCACCGTGACATTGTCCGAACCGCCGCCATCGAGCGCGGCGGCGACCAGTCCGTCGACGCATTCCTGGGCACTGCACTCGCCGTGCGAGAGCACCCGCGCGATGGCGTGGTCGTCCACTTCCTCGGTCAGGCCGTCACTGCACAGCAGCAGTTGCGTGCCCGGTTTGAGTTCGCCGGAGAGGGTCTCGACATTCAGCGTCTGCGGGTCGGTCACGCCCAGCGCCTGGGTCACGACGTTGCGGTGCGGGTGGCTGCGCGCCTGGTCGACGCTGATCGCGCCGCGGGCGATGAGTTCCTGCACGTAGCTGTGGTCCTGCGAGAGCTGCGCCAGCTTGGCGTCGTGCCACAGGTAGACCCGGCTGTCGCCGACCCACGCCACCTCGAAACGGTCGCCGGTCACGCGCGCGGCGACCACGGTGGTGCCCATCGGCAAGCTGTCGTTGCGCCGCCGCGAGGCACGGATGATCTCCTCGTCGGCAATCCGGATCGCCTGCGGCAGCGGGGTGCCCTGGCGCACCTCGCGCACGATGGTCTCGCGCGCCAGCGCGCTGGCGACCTCGCCATACTCGTGACCGCCCATGCCGTCGGCGACCAGCCACAGGCCGAGTTCGCTGTCGCCGTAGTAGGTGTCCTCGTTGAGGTCGCGGCGCAGGCCAACGTGGGTCAGGTGGCCGAACTCGATCATGCGACGTCCCCGCTGCCCGGCGATGGCTGTTGCTGTCGACAACGGCCCGGCGGGGTGCGGGCGGCCAGGTCCTGCGCGCACCGGGAGCGGCGGTCTGGCTGGAACTCGGACATCGCGGGATCAGCGGCGGGCGGGGACATGCATATTCTGGCAGCAGGCTCGATGTGCAGCATATGCCATGCGTTGCGCCGGTGAGCAGCGCCTTGCATGCCAATTGCCACGAATCGCCTGGCATTTGCGCACATCAGGTGAGGTTGTGCACGTGTACCGACGCCATCGACGCGGGCCGCGTCAGGCGCATCGGCGCCGTCAGCGATCGATCCCCGCACCGGCGTTCGATCTTGAGGATCGAGAACGCCGTTGCATGATCGACTACGCGATCGACGCGATGGCGGAAATCGAAGGCGGCCCGGCGGGAGATGCGGACCTAGTACAGCACCCGCGTGCGCAGGGTGCCGTCGATCTTCGAGAGTTCGCTGCGCAGGTGCGTGGCCTGTTCCTCGGTGGCGGCGACATCGATGACCACGTAGCCGACGTTGGGATTGGTCCGCAGGTACTGGCCGTCGATATTGATCGCCTCGCGCGAAAACACATCGTTGATCCGCGACAGCACGCCCGGCACGTTGCGGTGCAGGTGCAGGATGCGGCGGCTGCCGAGGTGCTCGGGCAGGGTGACCTCGGGGAAATTGACCGCCGACAGGGTGCTGCCGTTGTCGCTGTAGCGCACCAGCTTGGCTGCGACCTCGACGCCGATGTTGTCCTGCGCCTCCAGCGTGCTGCCGCCGACGTGCGGGGTCAGCAGCACGTTGTCGTGGGCCAGCAGCGGCGACTGGAAGGGGTCCTCGTTGCCCTTGGGCTCGACCGGGAACACGTCGACGGCGGCGCCGCCGACGTGGCCGCTGCGCAACGCCGCATCCAGCGCGTCGATGTCGACCACGGTGCCGCGCGAGGCGTTGATCAGGTGCGCGCCGGGCTTCATCGCCGCCAGTTCCGCGGCGCCGAACATGCGTTTGGTCGACGGGGTTTCGGGCACGTGCAGGGTGACCACGTCGCTGCGCGCCAGCAGGTCCTCCAGGCCGGTGGCGCTGCGGGCATTGCCCAGCGCCAGCTTGGTCTCGACGTCGTGGAACAGCACGTGCATGCCCAGCGATTCGGCCATCACCCCGACCTGGGTGCCGATGTGGCCGTAGCCGACGATGCCCAGCGTCTTGCCGCGGGCCTCGTGGCTGCCCAGCGCGGACTTGCTCCAGCCGCCGCGGTGGCACTGCGCGTTCTTCTGCGGAATGCCGCGCAGCAGCATGATGGCCTCGGCGATCACCAGCTCGGCGACGCTGCGGGTGTTGGAGTAGGGCGCGTTGAACACCGGGATGCCGGCCAGCTCGGCGGCGTCCACATCGACCTGGTTGGTGCCGATGCAGAAGCAGCCGATCGCCATCAGCCGGCGGGCCTCGGCCAGCACCTCGGCGCTGAGCTGGGTGCGCGAGCGGATGCCGATGATGTGGGCGTCGGCGATCCGGCGCTTGAGCTCGTCCTCCGGCAGCGACTTGGCGTGCAGTTCGATCTGCGAGTAGCCGGCGGCGTGGAAGGTGTCGACGGCGCTCTGGCTGACGCCTTCGAGCAGCAGCACACGGATGTCCTGCTTGGGAAACGAGGTCTTCTGCATCACGGGCTCGGGATGGGGGCGCGTCCCGGACTTCGGCGCGGGGCGGCGTCCGGAAGATCACCATTTTGCCAGATTCGGCCGGTGTTTGTTGCGGCGCAGCGCTGGACGCGGCCCTGGGCCGCTGGCAGGCTGGCGGTCCTCCGACATCCTGCGGTGGTCCCATGTCCGATCCGTCCCAGCAAGAATCCAGCCCCGCAGCGGCCCGTTCCCCGGCCGATGCCGAGGCGCTGGTCGCCGGGCTCCGCGCGGCCGTGCCGACATTGCAGCTCAGGACCGATACCGAGGACCTGGCCTGGTACGGGGTGGACTGGACGCGGCGCTGGACCCCGGCGCCGCTGGCGATCGCGCTGCCCGGCGACATCGACGAGGTGCAGGCGACCCTGCGCTGGGCGCATGCCCATGGCGTTGCGGTGGTGCCCTCGGGCGGGCGCACCGGCCTGTCGGGCGGCGCGGTGGCGGCCAACGGCGAGCTGGTGCTGAGCCTGCAGCGCATGAACCGGGTGCTCGGCTTCGACGCCGTCGACCGTCTGCTGACCGTGCAGCCGGGCATCGCGCTGGAGGCGGTGCACGAGGCGGCGCGCCAGCACGGACTGGTCTATCCGGTGGATTTCGCCGCGCGCGGTTCCTGTTCGATCGGCGGCAACATCGCCACCAATGCCGGCGGCATCCGCGTGCTGCGCTATGGCAACACCCGCGAGTGGATCGCCGGGCTCAAGCTGGTGACCGGCACCGGCGAGTTGCTGGACCTGGGCCGCGGCCTGGTCAAGAACTCCAGCGGCTACGACCTGCGGCACCTGGCCATCGCCTCGGAGGGCACGCTCGGGATCGTGGTCGAGGCCACGCTGAAACTGACCGACCCACCGCCCGAGACCCAGGTGATGCTGCTGGCGCTGCCCTCGTTCGAGGTGCTGATGCAGGTATTCACCACCCTGCGCGAGCGCCTGCAACTGGAGGCCTTCGAGTTCTTCACCGACCGCGCGCTGCGGCACGTGGTCGCGCACGGCGCGCAGGCGCCGTTCGAGGCCGAGTACCCGTACTACGTGATCGCCGAGTTCGCCAGCGGCAGCGAGGCCCAGGAGGTGCAGGTGCTCTCCGCGTTCGAGCACTGCACCGGGCAGGGCTGGGTCGAGGACGGCGTGATCAGCCAGGGCAGTGCCCAGGCCGCGCAGCTGTGGCGGCTGCGCGAGGGCATCACCGAGAGCATCGCCGCCTACGTGCCGTACAAGAACGACGTGTCGGTGCGGATCTCGGCGATGCCCGCGTTCCTGGCCGAGACCCAGGCGCTGCTGGCGCGCGAGTACCCGCATTTCGAGGTGATCTGGTTCGGCCACATCGGCGACGGCAACCTGCACATCAACGTGCTCAAGCCGGTGGACATGGACAATGCCGCGTTCGTCGCCGACTGCGAGCGCGTGACCACCCTGCTGGCCGACCGGCTGCAGGCGCACGGCGGCAGCATCTCCGCCGAGCACGGCATCGGCCTGGTCAAGAAGAAGTACCTGGCCTCGACCCGCAGCGCGGCGGAGATCGCGGCGATGCGCGGCATCAAGGCGGTGTTCGACCCCGGCGGCATCCTGAATCCCGGCAAGCTGTTCGACCCCTGAACGCGCGCGCGGCCGGCGGCACGGCGCGCCGTTGCGGTTACCCTTGACGCCCTCTTCACGCGTCGAAGGAGCCCGCGCATGCGCCGCTGCCTGTTCCGCCATTCGATCCTCCTGATGCTGCTGTCGCTGGCGAGCGCGCCGCTGCTGGCCAGCAGTTTTGCCGGCACCACCGCCCAGGGCGCCTCGGCCGGGTCGTCGGCATCGTCCGGCTCGACCTCGGGTGACGACAAACGCATCGTCCAGGCGCGCCAGGATGCCGCCGGTTTCGTCGCCAGCGATGGCCGGCTGCGCAGCGCGCGCCTGGAGGCCGCCCTGCAGCACCTGCGCGCGCAGGATCCCGACGCGGCGCTGGCCAGCGACCTGCAACTGGCGCGCGCGATCCTGGCGCTGTGACCGGGCGCGCTGTCAGCGCAACTCCACGCCGATGGCGGCCACTCGCCGGCATGCTGGTGGCCGCGGTACCGGTGCTCATGCTGCCGGCGCCGGTGGCCGCGGAGGGCAGCAGCTACGTCCTCAGCGTGTCGAGCATGGACCCCGAGGACTTCAAGTTTCAGGCGCGCGCCCGGCGCGATGCCGCGGTCTTCATCGCCAGCGATGGCCGCGTGCGCAGCGCGCGGCTGGATGCGGCCTTGCGCCAGCTGCGCGTGGAAAGTCCGCAGGCGACGGCGATCGACGATCGCCTGCTGGCGCAGCGGCTGCTCGCGATGTGAATCCATGAAACGCCGGCCGTCCGGGCGCCGGCTGCGCGTCGCGGCGAGATGCATGGCACTGCTTGCGGCGCTGCTCGCCATCCCGGGCTGGGCGCTGCCCGCGCCCGTGTCGGCGGGCTGGCAGATCGACGTCGAGGGGCGTGATCCTGACAGGCCCGGCCCCGACATGCCCGGGCCTGAAAAGCACGCTCCCGACGAGCCCGCTCCCGACAAGCACGATCCTGACAAGCCCGATCCTGGCAAGTCCGATCCTGGCAAGTCCGATCCCGGGGAGCAGGCGGCCACGCGCGCGCTGGTCGCCACCGCAGCGGCCTACCTGCCGCCATCCCTGCGCGCCGAAGGCGGCCTGCCGCCGCTGCGCATCGCCTGGGAGGACCTGCCGGGCGATGTCCACGGCCGCGCGCTCGCCGGTCGCATCACGCTGCAACGCGCGCTGCTGCCGGGCTGGATGGCCGCGCTGGCCGACGGCCGCGCGACGCCCGATGACCCGCGCGCGCGTCCCGCGATCGCGGCGCTGCTGCACGAGCTGGCCCACGTCCACGACCGCTCGCCGCAGGGGCTGTCACGCGATCCGCGACTGCGCGATCTCGCCGGCTGGCCGGTGCGGCCGCTGCGCGCCGGCCTGCGCGTGCGCCGCAACGATTTCGACGCGCGCAGTCCCGACCCGTGGGAGCTGCATTCGCCGGCGGAGTTCGTCGCCGTCAACCTCGAACACTTCCTGCTCGATCCCGGGTACGCCTGCCGGCGTCCGCTGCTGCATTCGCACTTCGCCGCGCATTTCGGCTGGGCGCCCGAGGCCGCCGACTGCGCGCCGGCATTGCCCTATGTCGAAGCGCTCGCCGATGGCAGTGCAGCCGCCGCGGCGCTGCTGGAACTGGACCCCGCGCGCGTGCACGCGGTCGAGTACCTGCTGGCCGAGGGCAACGAGCGGCCGATGAGCCGCTGGGGTCACAGCATGCTGCGGCTGGTGGTGTGCGCCCCCGGGCGCCCGCGCGGACCGGACTGCCAGCTCGATCTCGACCACCACCGGGTGCTGTCGTTCCGCGCGTTTGTCGACGACGTACAGATCTCCAGCTGGCGCGGGCTGACCGGGCGCTACCCGTCGCGGCTGTTCGTGCTGCCGTTGCAGCAGGTCATCGACGAATACACCCGCACCGAACTGCGCGCGCTGCAGTCGATCCCGCTGCGCCTGCGCGACGACGAGATCGCCGCGCTGCTGGCGCGCGCCGCCGAGGTGCACTGGGGCTACGACGGGCGCTACTACTTCGCCGGCAACAACTGCGCGGTGGAGACCTGGAAGCTGTTGCATGCCGGCGTGCCCCGGCTGGGCCAGCTGCCGCTGCGCAGCATCACCCCCAACGGCCTGCTGCGCCGGCTGCAGCGCGAGGGCGTCGCCGATGGCGCGGTGCTGGACGATCCGGACCGCGCGCGCCGGCTCGGCCACTACTTCGACTCCGATGCCAGCCTGCACGCCGCCATGTACGCGGTTGCGCGCGAGGCGCTGGCGCTGCCCCAGGCCGATGCCGCGGACTGGCTGGCGCAGGCCCCGGCGCAGCGCAGGCCGTGGCTGCAAGGCGTGGACGAGCTGCGCGTGGCCGCCGCGTTGCTGGTGCTGGAGGAGGGCGCGCAGCGCCGCCAGCAGTTGCTGGCGCGCGACGAACTCAAGCGGCGGCTGTTGCGGGCCCGCGGCGATGCACCCACCACCGAGGCCAGCGATCTGCCCGCCGCGCTGGACGCGCTGCTTGCGGCCAACGGCACCCTGGCGCGCCCGGCAACGCTGCTCGGCGATGTCGCGGGCTACGGCCTCCCGCAGGCCGGAGAGCGCAGGCTGCTGCGCAGCCGCGTTGCGGAGCGCGGGCGCGCGTTGCACGGCCTGGGCGCAGCGCTGGAACAACAGGCGCACGGGCTGTTGTCGCAGTCGCGCCGCGCGGCGCTCGACGACGGCCAGGCCAATCT
>JAFAFY010000233.1 GCA_023423235.1 Pseudomonadota bacterium | reverse complement strand
ATCTTGAACGACGTCCTGCAGCGCATTCTTGCGCGCAAACACGAAGAAGTCGCCGCGCGTCGCGCCGCGTTGCCGCTGGCTGAAGTTGCTGCGCGCGCCTCTGCCGCGCCGCCGGTGCGCGGATTCGCCGCCGCGATCGAGGCGAAGATCGCCGCCGGTCACGCCGCGGTCATTGCGGGGATCAAGAAGGCCAGCCCATCGAAGGGCGTGATCCGTCCCGATTTCAGGCCTGCCGACATCGCCCGGAGCTATGCCGAAGGTGGTGCGGCCTGTCTGTCGGGGTTGACGGACATCGATTTCTTCCAGGGCGCCGATGCCTACCTGGCCGAGGCGCGCGCGGCCTGCGCATTGCCGGTGCTGCGCAAGGATTTCATCCTCGACCCGTGGCAGGTCCACGAGTCGCGCGCGCTGGGCGCGGACTGCATCCTGTTGATCGTCGCCGCGCTGGAAGACGCGCAGATGATCGAGCTCGGCGGGCTGGCGATGTCGCTGGGCATGGATGTGCTGGTCGAGGTGCACGACATCGACGAGCTGGAGCGCGCGCTGCAGGTACCGGCGCCGCTGCTGGGCATCAACAACCGCAGCCTGCGCACCTTCGAGGTCTCGCTCGACACCACCCTGGCCCTGCAGGCCGCGGTACCGCGCGACCGCCGGCTGGTCACCGAGAGCGGCATCCACGGCCGCGCCGATGTGATGCGCATGCGCGAGGCCGGCGTCGATGCGTTCCTGGTCGGCGAGTCGTTCATGCGCGAGCCCGACCCGGGCGCCGCGCTGCGCCGGATGTTCGCCGTGGCAGCCCCGCCTGCGGCAACGACCGCGGCGCCGGAAGCGCCGGCCGACGTGCCGCCGGTGCCGCCAGCCGCGACGGCCCCCGGGCTGTCGGCGATTGCCATCGCCACCGCCACCGCGCCGGCGGTCGTCGGCGATACCGCGCACGCGCCGCCTGCGGACAGTGATTCACCGGTCGTCGCGCAACTGCTCAAGCCGACGGCCGACGCGGCCGAAGCGAAAACCGTGGTGTTCGATTTCGACCACACGCTCTACGACGGCGATTCGGGCACGCACCTGTTCAAGTGGCTGATCCAGCGCAGCTGGTGGCGCATGGCGCTGGCGCTGCTGGTCTCGCCGGTGTTCGGCCTGATGATCGCGTTCCTGCCGACCCGCCGTTACGGCATTTCCGCATTCGTGTGGATCGGCACCATCGGCCTGCACAGCCGCGGTTCGCTGGACCGGCTGATCGACCGCTACGTGGCCAGCCACGCCGACGAGATCCGGCCGCGGCTCTTGCCGGTGGCGCTGGAGGTCCTGCATGCCCACCGCGAGGCCGGCGACCGCGTGGTCATCGCCACCGGCGCGCCGCCCGAACTCGCGCGCGCGATCCTGGCCTTCGTCGCCCACGAAAGCGTGCCGGTGATCGGCACCGCGGTCGGGCCGACCCTGGGCGCGGTGACCGCCAAGCGCCACTGCCATGCCGAGGAGAAGATGCGCATGCTGCGTGAGCGCGGCTATGGCGACATCGACATCGCCTATTCGGATTCCAGTGCCGACCTGCCGCTGCTCAAGGCCGCCCGGTCGCCGGTGGTGGTCAATCCCAAGCCAGGCGCGGTGGCGCTGTTCCGCCGCGCGCTGGCGCCGGGCACGCCGATCCTCAACTGGGGCTGCGCCGATCGCGCGGGCGAACCGGTGGCCTCAGCCGGTCAGTAGCGTGCGACCGATCTGGTAGAGGCTGATCGCCATCACCAGCACGCCGACCGCCAGCAGCACCCAGCGCTCGCGCACGTAGCGCACGAACACCGCCGCCAGCGGCGCGGCGATCATGCCGCCCACCAGCAGGCCCAGCACGATCTCCAGGTGCTGCAGGCCCATGGACAGGAAGAAGGTCACCGAGATCGCCAGCGTGACCAGGAACTCGGCGGCGTTGACCGTGCCGATGGTGGTGCGCGCGGCGCCGCCGCGGGCCAGCAGGGTGGAGGTCGCCACCGGTCCCCAGCCGCCACCGCCGCTGGCATCGAGCAGGCCGGCGAAGAACCCCAGCAGCGGCACCCGCTGGACTTCGCGTTTCGGCAGCAGGCGACCGGCCGCGCGCAGCAGGATCAGTACCGAGAGCAGCAGTAGGTAGGCGTAGACGAAGGGGCGGACCACGTCGCCGGGCAGGCGGGTCAGCACATAGGCACCGATGATGCCGCCGGCCATGCCCGGCAGCGCCAGCCGCAGGAACAGCCGCCGGTCGACGTTGCGCATCGCCAGATGCGAGGCGCCGGACGCGCCGGTGGTGAACACCTCGGCCGTATGCACACTGGCACTGACCGCCGCCGGCGGCAGGCCCATGCTCAGCAGCACCGAGGAGGAGACCAGGCCGAAGGCCATGCCCAGCGCGCCGTCGATCAGCTGCGCCGCCAGGCCCACCAGGACGAAGAACAGGAACTGGTCGCTGAATTCCACCGTGTGTCCCGCCTTGGTGCTGGGCTGGTCCGGGCGCTTGGGCCAAGGCCCGGGCCGCGGCTGGCACCGGCTACCTGCCTGTCAGGCGTCGCCGAGGCGCTTGATGAAGCGCAGTGTGCCATCGCTGAAGCCGCAGGCCTTGTAAAAGGCGTGGGCATCGGTGCGCTGCGAGCCGCTGGTCAGCTCCAGCCGCGCGGCGCCGCCGAAGCGCGCCCGGCGCTCGGCTTCCCTGAGCAGCTGGCGGCCCAGACCGCAACCCTGTTCGGCCTCGGTGACCACCAGCGCGGTGATGCGGCAGGTGGTGGTGCCCAGCGGCAGGTAATACATGAAATCCAGCGCCACCAGGCCGCAGACCCGGCCACCGCTGCGCGCCAGTACCAGCGCCTGGCGGTCGTTGGCGGAAATCGTGCCGATGCGCTCCAGCGCCTCCCCGACACTGCAGGGGAAGCCCATCTCCGACAGCAACGCGGCCACGTCGTCGGCGTCGACGGCCGTGGCCGTGCGCAGGTCGGCGTCGGGCAGTTCGCCGCGGGGTGCGAAGTGGCCGCGATGCACGCCCGGCCTCAGCGCGTGCCGAACAGCACGATGGTCTTGCCGCGCGCGGTCAGCTTGCCGTCGGCCTGCAGCTTCTTGAGCACGCGGCCGGCCATCTCGCGCGAGCAGCCGACCAGCCGCGCGAGTTCCTGGCGCGAGATCCGCAGCTGCGTGCCCTGCGGGTGGCTCATCGCTTCCGGTTCGCGGGTCAGGTCGTGCAGGGTGCGGGTGATGCGATCGGTGACGTCCAGGAACGCCAGCCGGCCGGCCTTGCGGCTGGTGTCGAGCAGGCGCCGCGACAGCTGCGCGCCGATCGCGTAGATGATCGCGGTGGCGTCGTTGGCCAGCGGGCCCTCGAACAGCTGGTAGAGCCGCTCGTAGCTGATCTCGGCCAGCTCGCACTGGGTGCGGGTGCGCAGGATCACCTCGCGCACGTCGGACTCGATGAACAGACCCATTTCGCCGACCATCTCGCCGCGGCCGAAGTAGCCGAGGATCAGCTCGCGGCCGTCGTCCTCCTCGGTAATGATGCTGACCGAGCCGTTGATGACGAAATACAGGGTGCCGGCCGGGTCTCCGGGACGGAACACGTCGCTGCGCGGGGGGTAGCGGCGACGATGGCAATGGGCAAGGAACCGCTCGATGGTGGCAGCGGTGGGAGCCAGGGGGTGCAGGGGGCGCGCGGAATTCGGAATGAGGGCCACGGAGGTTGGCTTCATGTCGCCAGCTGAACGAGGGAATGCGTGAGAGTAGGCGCTCCGGTGCCCGGGAGCAAACCCGAGGTCCGACCGAGGTCGCGGCACGGGGGCGGTTTGCCGCATAATCGTCGTTTGTCCAGCCCCCGAGGGTCGACCGCTGTGGTCAAACCGCTGCCCCGCCTGAAGCTCCAGGGTTTCAACAACCTGACCAAGGCGTTGTCGTTCAACATCTATGACGTCTGTTATGCCGCGTCCGAGGATGAGCGCCGCCGCTACATCGAGTACATCGACGAGGCCTACAACGCCGACAGGTTGACCCAGATCCTGACCGATGTGGCCGAGATCATCGGCGCCAACATCCTCAACATCGCCCGTCAGGACTACGACCCCCAGGGCGCGTCGGTGACGATCCTGATCTCCGAGGAGCCGGTGATCGACAAGTCGCAGGCCAAGGGCGTGATCTCCGACGCCGTGGTCGCGCACCTCGACAAGTCGCACATCACCGTGCACACCTATCCGGAGACCCATCCGGACAACGGCATCGCGACCTTCCGCGCCGACATCGACGTGGCGACCTGCGGCGTGATCTCGCCGCTGAAGGCGCTGAACTACCTGATCGAGAGCCTCGAGTCCGACATCGTCATCATGGACTACCGCGTGCGCGGCTTCACCCGCGACGTGAAGGGCAACAAGCACTACATCGACCACAAGATCAACTCGATCCAGGACTACCTGGCCAAGAACATCCGCTCGCGCTACGAGATGATCGACGTCAATGTCTACCAGGAGAACATCTTCCACACCAAGATGCATCTCAAGGACTTCGACCTCGACACCTACCTGTTCGAGGAGAAGGCCCGCAACCTGTCGTTCAAGGACCGGATGAAGATCGAGGCGCGCCTGCGCCGCGAGATCGAGGAGCTGTATCACGGGCGGAATCTGGTCGACTGATCCGGAGCCGTGATTGGTGATGACCGGACGTTCGTCCGTTGAAAGCCGTGATTGGTGATTCGCAGCAGCGGATCGCGACCCCGGACCGGCCTGGCGCAACGCCAGGCCGTTTTCGTTTCAGGCCGGGCGACCGTCGAATGTCGCGGTTCGCGGCCCCGTCGCTTTTCCCAATCACGAACCTGATTAGCACGAACCTTCAGC
>JAFAFY010000174.1 GCA_023423235.1 Pseudomonadota bacterium | reverse complement strand
CGGCGCGACGAGCCGGCGCGCGATGGGCACGGTCTCGAAAAGCACGCAAGCGAACAGCATGCACGCCAATAGCGCGCACGCGAACAGCACTGACGCGAACAGTAAGGACGCGGCTGAGCACCGCGCGCTCGCGCTTGCTCAGTCTTCCGCCGGCCGCAGGCGCTCGCGCAGCCAGTCGGCCAGGGTGGCCTCGTCGAGGTCGCCTGCGGCGAGGGCGATCCAGGTGAGATAGCGCTCCTGCGGCGAGGCATCGATATCGAAGCCATTGAGGCGCAGGAACAGCAGCGCCGCGACCAGCGAGGTGCGCTTGTTGCCGTCGACGAAGGGATGCAGGTGCGCGATGCAGTGCGCGTACGCCGCTGCCAGCGCCGGCAGGTCGGGAGGCGGATCCCCGTAGCTGGCAAGCTGCATCGGTTTGGCGAGCGCGGTTTCGAACAGCCCGCGGTCGCGCACGCCGGTGGCGCCGCCATGCTCTGCGAGCTGGCGCAGGTGGATCGCTTCGACCACCGGCGCCTCCAGCCAGACAACCGTGCTCACTTCGCCAGCTGGCGCAGCACGTCGCGGTTCTCGCGCATGACCTTTTCCGCAACGCGCATCTGCTGCTCGAACCCGGCATCGTAGGCGGTGATGAGATAGCCCCCCGGCGCCTCGTTGAGGTGCAGCGAGTCTCCGGCTTCCAGGCGCAGGTGCGACAGGATTTCCTTGGGCAGCACGACGCCGACCGAATTTCCGATGCGGGTGAGCTTGAGGGCGGTCATGACGGACTCCAGGCTGGGTGCGCGTTATTACGAACGTAATTACGCGCTGGCGCGGCCTTCCTGTCAAGCGGCCCGGCCCAGGCCGGCTCGCACGGTTCAGTCGCCCAGCAGCGCCAGGTTGCGCACCGCGCCCTTGTCGGCGCTGGTGGCCAGCAGCGCATAGGCCTTGAGCGCGGCGGTGACCTTGCGCGGCCGCGCCTGCGCGGGCTTCCAGCCGGCCCGGTCCTGGGCGTCGCGGCGCGCGGCGAGTTCGGCCTCGTCGACCAGCAGGTCGATGCGTCGCTCGGGGATGTCGATGCGGATGCGGTCGCCGTCGCGCACCAGGCCGATGGCGCCGCCGGCGGCAGCCTCCGGCGAGGCGTGGCCGATCGACAGGCCCGAGGTGCCGCCGGAGAAACGGCCGTCGGTCAGCAGTGCGCACTGCTTGCCCAGGCCCTTGGATTTCAGATACGAGGTCGGATACAGCATCTCCTGCATGCCGGGGCCGCCCTTGGGGCCTTCGTAGCGGATCACCACGACCTCGCCCGCCTGCACGACATCGCCCAGGATGCCCGCGACCGCCGCATCCTGGCTCTCGAACACGCGCGCCGGGCCTTCGAACACATGGATCGAGGCGTCCACGCCCGCGGTCTTGACCACGCAGCCGTCCGGCGCGAGGTTGCCGGCCAGTACCGCCAGCCCGCCCTCGCTGGAGAACGCGTGGGCGACATCGCGGATGCAGCCCGCGGCGCGGTCGCCGTCGAGCGTGGGCCAGCGGGTGGCCTGGCTGAAGGCCGTCTGGGTCGGGATGCCGGCCGGGCCGGCCTTGAAGAAGGTCTGCACGACAGCGTCGTCGTTGATGCCGATGTCCCAGCGCGCCAGCGCCTCGCCCAGGGTTGCGCTGTGTACCGTGGGCACGTCGACGTGCAGCAGGCCGCCGCGCGCCAGTTCGCCCAGGATCGCGGGAATGCCACCGGCGCGGTGCACGTCCTCGATGTGGTAGTCGGGTGTATTGGGCGCGACCTTGCACAGCTGCGGCACACGGCGCGAGAGCCGGTCGATGTCGGCCAGGGTGAAGTCGACGCCGGCCTCCTGGGCGGCGGCCAGCAGGTGCAGGATGGTGTTGGTGGAGCCGCCCATGGCGATGTCGAGCGTCATCGCATTCTCGAACGCGGCGAACGTGGCGATGCCGCGCGGCAGCGCGGTCGGGTCCTCGGCGCCGTACCAGCGGTGGCACAGCTCGACCGCGGTGCGGCCGGCGCGCAGGAACAGCTGCTCGCGGTCGGCGTGTGTGGCCAGCAGCGTGCCGTTGCCGGGCAGCGACAGGCCCAGCGCCTCGGTCAGGCAGTTCATCGAATTAGCGGTGAACATGCCCGAGCACGAACCGCAGGTGGGGCAGGCGCTGCGCTCGACCGCGGCGACCTCGGCGTCCGATGCCGCCGGGTCGGCAGCCAGCACCATCGCATCCACCAGGTCGAGCTTGTGCCCGGCGGTGCTGCCGTCCGCGAGCCGGGTCTTGCCCGCTTCCATCGGCCCACCGGAGACGAAGACCACCGGGATGTCCAGCCGCAGCGCCGCCATCAGCATGCCGGGGGTGATCTTGTCGCAGTTGGAGATGCACACCAGCGCGTCGGCGCAGTGCGCGTTGACCATGTACTCGACCGCGTCGGCGATCAGTTCGCGGCTGGGCAGCGAATACAGCATGCCGTCGTGGCCCATGGCGATGCCGTCGTCGACGGCAATGGTGTTGAACTCCGCTGCAAAACAGCCGAGCGCCTCGATGCGCGCCTTGACATACTGCCCGATTTCATGCAGGTGCACATGCCCCGGCACCAGCTGGGTGAACG
>JAFAFY010000069.1 GCA_023423235.1 Pseudomonadota bacterium | reverse complement strand
GCCCCGGCGCGTGCGTGCGCAGCCAGTCGAGCGCGGCGTCAAGGGTGTCGGCCTGCGGCAGCGACCACAGCGCGGCCCAGATACCGGTCGGCGGGCGTCGCACCAGCAGCACGCGGCCGCTGCGGTCCTCGAGCAGCAGCACGGTCGCCTCGCGCTCGGGCAGGGCCTTGCTGGGCTTGGGTGACGGCAGTTCGCCCACACGCCCTTGCGCGAACGCGATGCAGTCGTCGTTGACCGGGCACAGCAGGCAGGCCGGGTCGAAGCGGGTGCACAGGGTCGCGCCGAAATCCATCTGCGCCTGGGTGTAGTCGGCCATGCGCGCGTCGGGGAGCAGCGCATCGGCGATCGCCCATAGCTGCTTCTCGACCTTCGGCAGCCCGGGCCAGCCGTCGATGCCGTGGTGGCGTGCGAGCACGCGCTTGACGTTGCCGTCGAGGATCGGGAAACGGTCGCCCCAGGCCTGCGACAGGATCGCGCCGGCGGTGCTGCGGCCGATGCCGGGCAGGGCGAGCAGGGCGTCGAGATTGCGCGGCAGATCGCCACCGTGCGATTGCACGCAGGTCCTTGCCGCGGCATGCAGGTTGCGCGCGCGGGCGTAGTAGCCCAGGCCCGACCACAGCGCGAGCACGTCGTCGAGCGGCGCGGCGGCGAGTGCGCGTACGTCGGGCAGCGCGGCGGCGAAGCGCTCGAAATAGGGCACGACCACGCGCACCTGGGTCTGCTGCAGCATGATTTCCGACAGCCACACCCGGTAGGGCGTGCGCGGGTGCTGCCAGGGCAGGTCGTGGCGGCCGTTGATGTCGAACCAGGCCAGCAGGCGGCTGGCATAGCGGGGGCTGGTAGCTGCACTCATGGCCGCGGCGGTGCCGTGTCGATTGGCGGGCTGCCGTCGTCGAACTCGATCTCGATGCCATGCAGTTCGGCGCCGGGAAGCGCGATGCGGCGGGCCTGCAGCCTGCCGCGCAGCGGTGGCAATGGCGCTGCGGCGTCGCCGGCGTCCAGCCAGGTGGCGAGGTCGGCGATGCGCAGGCTGCCATCGAAACGGGCACCGGTGCGGGCGAGCGTCAGGCCGATGGGCGCATCGAGTGCCGGCGCGCCCGCGTAACGCAGCGCAAAGGCCAACGGCGTATCGCGGTCATCCAGCGGCGCCGGCAGTGCCGGCCAGGCGTCGGGCCAGTGCGGAATGCGGCCGTCGAGGGCGATGTCGAGTTGCTGGTCCAGCGCGATGCGACCGCCGGCCGACAGGGTCGGCACCAGGCCGTCGGCGCGGGTGGCGATGCCGGCAGGGGCGAAGTGCATGCCGCCGCCATCGATCGCCAGCGTGCCCTGCAGCCCGAGTGCGAACGGCAGGTCGGTCTCGCCGCTGCGCCAGCGGGCGTCGCTGGCGATGCGCAGCGGCGACAGGCTCAGGCCGGAGGCGCCCAGGTCGCGGGTCGCGTCCGCCTTCACTGTCGCCTGCAGGCGGCCATCGCCGGTCTCCAGCGACAGCGTGCCCACTGCGCCGAGCTGGCGGGCATCGCGCACGCGGTCGCTGCGCAGGCGCACGCGGAACGGCGCACGCAGGCCGGAGGCAATGGCGGTGCCGGCAATGCGCGCATCCAGTGGCCGGTCGGCATGCAGCGATGGCAGGTCCAGGGCCAGCCCTTCGACCTGCCAGCCGTCGCCATCGATACGGCCGTTCGTCACCCGCAGGCCATCGGTCAGCACCGGCAGGTTGCCGTCGCCGGGCGGGCGCGCATCCAGCCAGCGCAGCAATGCCGGCAGGTGCAGCTGCGGGGCGTCGAGTTCGATGCGGCGGATCTCCAGCGTGCGGCCACGGCTGCGGATCGTTTTCCAAGGCAGCGACAGCAGCAGCCGGTCGGCCTGCAGCATCGGTGTGGTGTCGCCGGGCAGGCGCGCGCTGACGTCGTGCACCACCAGTTGCGGCGTGCCGCGCAGGCGATAGTCGACCCGGCCGTCGAAGCTGATGCGCAGGCCCAGCGTGGGTTCCAGCTGCGCCAGCACCAGGCGCAATGCGCGCTCTGGCGGCAGCAGCACGCGCACGGCCAGTGCTGCGAGCAGCAGGCCGGCGATCAGGACCAGCAGTAGGCGCCACCCGCGCCGGCGCGGCAACGCCGGCGCATTTGCCGGCGCCGGGTCCGCGGCGTTCACGCGCCCAGCGTCTCCGGCAGCATCGCGTCGACGAAGGACTCGGCGTCGAACACCCGCAGGTCCTCCGGACGTTCGCCGATGCCGGCGAAACGGATCGGGATGCCGAACTCGCGCGCCAGCGCGAACACCACGCCGCCCTTGGCGGTGCCGTCGAGCTTGGTCACCACCAGGCCGGTGACCTGGACCGCGGCATTGAACTGGCGCAGCTGCGACAGCGCGTTCTGGCCGGTGGTGCCGTCGATGACCATCAGCACCTCGTGCGGCGCGGCCGGGTCGATCTTGCCGAGCACGCGGCGGATCTTGCCCAGCTCGCCCATCAGCCCCTGCTGGGTGTGCAGGCGGCCGGCGGTGTCGGCGATCAGCACGTCGGTGCCGCGCGACTTCGCCGCCTGCAGCGCATCGAACGCGACCGATGCCGGGTCCGCGTCCTGCCCCTGGGCGACCACGGCCACGCCGTTGCGCTCGCCCCAAGCCTTGAGCTGGGCGACGGCGGCGGCGCGGAAGGTGTCGCCGGCCGCCAGCATCAGGCCGTGGCCCTCGTCCTTGAAGCGCTTGGCCAGTTTGCCGATGGTCGTGGTCTTGCCGACGCCGTTGACGCCGACGGTCAGGATCACGAAGGGACGCGCCGACGGGTCGATGACCAGCGGCCGCGCGACCGGCTGCAGCAGTGCGATCAGGTCCGCGCGCAGCGAGGACAGCAGCGCCTGGGCATCGGCGAACTCGCGCGCCTTCATGCGCTTGCGCAGGTTCTCGACCAGGTGGGTGGTGGCGCTGACGCCGACGTCGGCGGTCAGCAGCGCGGTCTCGATCTCGTCGAGCAGGTCGTCGTCGAGCTTGGGATTGCGTGAGAACAGGCCGCCGAAGCTGCGTGCGAAGGTGCTGCCGCGCAGGCGTTCGCGCCAGCCGGACTTGCCGGCCGCGGCCGGTGGCTGACTGCTGGCGAAGACGACCTCGGCCATGGCGGCGGCCGGGTCGACGAAGGCGGGGGATGCCGCAGCAGCCGGTGCGGGGGCGTGCGCCGGGGTCGGCAGCCTTGCAGCAGGAGCTTGCGCAGCCTGTACCGATACCGGCTGCGGTTCCTGCACCTGCCCGCCGCCTTCAGCGTCTGCCGCATCCTCGGCAGCGACGGGCGGGGCCTCCGCGACAGGCGAGGCGGCAGGCGTCTGCGGCGCGGCCCCGGGCGCCGCGGGCGGGCCGAATGCGGCGGCGATTTCCTCGTCGCTGAGGCGGCGTCGGCTGCTGTCGGATTGGGGTTTTTCGCGCTTGAACCAGCTGACCATGCGGCCGTCGGAGTCTGGATGGGGGAGAATGCGCGCATGGTAGCACCCGCCTTTTCAACCTCCCGTGCAGCGGGGTGCCGGTGAAAACCGCACCCGGCAAGGTCCGCATCATCGGCGGACAGTGGCGCGGCACGCGGCTGGACGTGCCCGACGTGCGCGGCCTGCGGCCGACCTCCGACCGCGCCCGCGAGACCCTGTTCAACTGGCTACAGCCGGTCTTGCCCGGGGCCAGCGTACTGGATCTGTTCGCTGGCACCGGCGCGCTGGGGCTGGAGGCGGTCTCGCGCGGTGCGCGCCGCGCGTTGCTGGTCGAGCGCGATCCCGCGCTGGCGGCGGCATTGTCGGCCACCGCGGCGCGCCTGCCTGGTGGTGACGCGGTCGATGTACGGCGTGGCGATGCACTGCAGCTGCTGGCTGCGGGCGGTGCTGCGCTGGGCGGCGCGGCTTTCGATATCGCCTTCGTCGACCCGCCGTTCGACGATGCGCTGTGGCCTGCGGTGCTTGCGGCGCTGCCCACGGTGCTGCAGTCCGATGCCTGGCTGTACCTGGAGTCGCGCGCCGGGCAGCCGGCCCGGCCGGGCCAGGGCTGGCAACTGCACCGCGAACTGCAGACGCGCGAAAGCCACAACGCGCTGTACCGCCGCAACGTGGCAGCGGATGGCTGATCGGCGCCGTTGCGCACTGCTACAATCCCCGCGCCAATCACGCCCGGACAGCGAACGCCAGCCATGAGTGCGATCCGCAACCGCATCGCGGTCTACCCCGGCACCTTCGATCCCATCACCAACGGCCATGTCGATCTGGTCGACCGCGCCGCGCCGTTGTTCCAGAAGCTCATCGTCGGCATTGCCGAGAGCCCGGCCAAGCGTCCGGCGATGTCGCTGGACGAGCGCGTGGACCTGGCGCGGCAGGCGCTGGCGCACCACAACAATGTCGAGGTCATCGGCTTCGACTCGCTGCTCGCGCATTTCGTCGACAAGGTCGGTGGCGGCGTGCTGCTGCGCGGCCTGCGTGCGGTGTCGGACTTCGAGTACGAGTTCCAGCTCGCCAGCATGAACCGGCACCTGATCCCCGATGTCGAGACGCTGTTCCTGACCCCGGCCGAGCAGTACGGCTTCATCTCCTCCACGCTGGTGCGCGAGATCTCGCGCCTCGGCGGCGACGTGTCGGGCTTCGTGCCCGCCGCGGTCGATCGCGCACTGCGCAAACAGACGCAACGCTGACGTTGCACACACCAACAGGAAACTAGAGGGAAATCCCATGAAGTCCATCACCCGCGCGCTGCTGATCGCCTGCCTGGCCCTGCCGATCGTCGCCTGCAACAAGGAAGAGCCGCAGAAGGTCGAGGCCGCGCCGGTGGCCGTGCCGCAGACTGCCGATCGCACCGAGTGGAGCACCTACCTCAACGACCTGGCCGGCCGCCACATGGAAGGCGTCAACAACTCGCCCTACGTGTACCTGGTGCCGCCGGCGGAGGCCGCGGCAACCGAGGCACCGCCCGCTGACGCCGCGACCCCGTCCGAAGGCGACGCGGGTCCGGAACTCTCGACCTCGGTCGACGGCGCCTATGAGCGCCTGCTCGACAAGGCCAAGACCGACGTCTCGCGCGGCATCACCCGCGGCAACCTGCTGATCTTCGCGGGCCTGGATTCGGCGCGCACCGCCAACCTGACCGTGGCCTCGTTCGCCGAGGTGCCCGCCGGCAGCATGAAGGGCGTGCGCGTGCTGTTCGTCGGCGCCGCCGCGGACAACGACCGGGTCAAGGCCGCGGTCGAGCCGGCCGGCGTCGAGTACGTGTTCGTCGATACCGCCAGGTAAGCGCCATCGCGGCCGCCTGCGGCCGAACGCGCTGCCCACCTGCCGCCACCGTGCCCGCGCACGGTGGCGGTTTCATTTTGTTGCCCGGCCGCCGCCCGGTCGCGGCGGCGCATGCGCTGGTGCGTGTGGTTCCAGCCGTGGAACGCCGGTGCCGCCCGGCAGCCACTACAATGCGCGCATGTCATTGAAGATCAACGCGCTCTGCGTCAACTGCGACGTCTGCGAGCCGGCCTGCCCGAACCAGGCGATCTCGCAGGGCGAGGAGATCTACGTCATCGATCCGGCGCGCTGCACCGAGTGCGTCGGGCATTTCGACGAGCCGCAATGCGTCGTGGTCTGCCCGGTCGAGTGCATCGACCCCGACCCCGACATCCCTGAAACCCGGGAGCAGCTGCTGGACAAGCTCTCCCGCCTGCAGCAGGAAACCCCATGAGCCGCATGCGCCCCGTCTCCCGACTCGTCCCCGGCCTGTTGCTCGGCCTGTTGTTGGTCGTTGCGCCCTCGTGCGCGCGCGATGTGCGTCCCGCGCCGGCGGCCCACGCTGGGCAGACCCCGGTCGCGGCGCAGTCGCCGCCGGGCAATGCGGTGGCGTCGGCGCACGCGCTGGCGACCGAAGCCGGCCTGCAGGTGATGCGCGAGGGCGGCAACGCCTTCGATGCGGCCATCGCGACCTCGGCGGTGCTGTCGGTGGTCGAGCCCATTTCCTCGGGCATCGGCGGCGGCGGCTTCTTCCTGCTGCACGATGCCGCGAGCGGCCGCGACGTGTTCATCGACGCGCGCGAGACCGCGCCGGCCTCGGCGTCGCCCGACAACTACCTCACCGCCGACGGCAGTTTCGACCGCGACCGCGCCGAGAACGGGCCATGGTCGGCCGGCATCCCGGGCCTTCCGGCCGCGTTCGTGCACATCGCCGGGCGCTATGGCCGCCTGCCGCTGGCGCAGTCGCTGGCGCCTGCCGTCCGCATCGCCGAGGCGGGATTCCCGGTGTATGCGCGCATGGCCCGCGGCTACCAGTCGCGGCGCGCGGTGATGGAACGCTATCCGGGCACGCGCGCGCTCTATCTCGCCAACGGCCAGGCGCCGCAGGAGGGCGATGTGTTCCGCCAGCCCGACCTCGCGCGCACGCTGCGCCTGCTGGGCGAGCGCGGCTTCGATGGCTTCTATCGCGGTGAGGTGGCGGAGCGGCTGATCGCAGGTGTCGCCGCCGAGGGCGGGCAGTGGCGGGCGGAAGACCTGGCCGGCTACCGCGTCGCCGAGCGTGAGCCGATCCGGCTGCGCTACCACGACTGGGAGGTGGTCACCGCGCCGCCGCCGTCCTCGGGTGGCATCGCGCTGGCGCAGATGCTGCAGATCCTCGCGCCCTACGACCTTCCGGCAATGGAGCCTGCGCCGCGCACGCATCTGGTGGTCGAGTCGATGCGGCGTGCGTATCGCGACCGCACCTTCTACCTCGGTGATCCCGATTTCGTGCGGGTGCCGCAGCGCCTGCTGACCAGTCCGGACTACGCCGCCGGCCTGCGCGCCACCATCAACCCGGCCAGGGCCACCCCGAGCGATCTGCTCTCGGGCGATCCGACCCCGCTCGAGGACGAGGAAACCACGCATTTCTCGATCATCGACACCGACGGCAACCGCGCCGCCGTCACCCAGACGGTCAACCTGCTGTTCGGCTCCGGCCTGGTCGCGCCGGGCACCGGCGTGCTGTTGAACAACGAGATGGACGATTTCGCGCTGCAGCCCGGCGTGCCCAACGCCTTCGGCGTGATGGGCTTTGACGCCAACGCCCCGAGGCCCGGCAAGCGGCCGCTCAGTTCGATGACGCCGACCTTCCTGGTGTCGGACGACCGCGTCGCGGTGATCGGCACCCCCGGCGGCAGCCGCATCATCACCATGGTGCTGCTGGGCATCCTGGGCTACGACGCCGGCCTGGGTGCGCAGGCGGTTGCCGCGCTGCCGCGCTATCACCACCAGTGGATGCCGGACACGATTTCCGCCGAGTCCAACGCCTTCACGCCCGAGGCCGCCGCGCAACTGCGCGCGCTCGGCCACGTGGTGGACCTGCCGGGCGAGAATGCTGCCGGCGGCCGTGGCTCCAGCCATGTCTGGGGCAACCTGCAGACGGTGTTGTGGAACCGCGCCGACAACACGCTCAGCGGCGGCAGCGATCCGCGCAACCCGGTGGGCGAGGCCAAGGTGGAGACCGCGGGCGACGCGGGTGACGTGCCATGACCCCGCGCATCTCGCTGCTGATCGCCGCGCTGCACGTGCTGCTGTACCTGGCGCTGTCGCTGCGCGTGGTGCTGCATCGCAAGGCCGGCAACGTCGGTATCGGCAGTGGTGGCGATGACGCGCTGATGCGCAAGATCCGCGTGCACGGCAATTTCGGCGAATACGTGCCGCTGGCGCTGCTGATGCTGGCGCTGCTGGAACTTGCCGCGGTGGCGACGCCGCTGCTGTGGAGCTTCGGCATCGCCCTGTTGCTGGCGCGGGTGCTGCATGCCATCGGCCTCGGCGGCTCGGCCGGCTATTCCGTCGGCCGCTTCAGCGGTGCGCTGCTGACCTTCGCCACGCTGCTGGCGATGGCCGTGGTGGGGATCTGGCGTTTCGTTGCCGGGGCCTTGCTGGTCTAGCTGTGTAGACCTGGCGCGCGATCCCGCGGCACGCCGATGGCGGAAGCCGATGCAACGCGCGTTCAATCCACCCGCGTGCCGAAGATCTTGTCGCCGGCGTCGCCCAGGCCCGGCAGGATGTAGCCCTTCTCGTTGAGGCGTTCATCGACCGAGGCGGTGTAGACCTCGACATCGGGGTGCGCGGCTTCGAGCGCGCGCAGGCCCTCGGGCGCGGCCACCAGGAACAGCCCCTTGATGCGCGCAGCGCCCGCGGCCTTGAGCATGTCCACGGTCGCGATCAGGGTGCCGCCGGTGGCCAGCATCGGGTCGAGGATCAGGGCGGTGCGGTCGGCCATGTCGCCGACCAGGTTCTCGTAGTAGGGGACCGCGGCCAGCGAAGCCTCGTCGCGCTTGATGCCGACCACGCTGACCTTGGCCGCGGGGATCAGCTCCAGCACGCCCGGCAGCATGCCGATGCCGGCGCGCAGGATCGGTACCAGGGTGATCTTGCGGCCCTTGATCCTGCGCACCCGCACCGGCCCGGCCCAGCCTTCGACGCTGGCGTCCTCGGTTTCCAGGTCCGAGGTGGCCTCGTAGGTCAGCAGGGTGGCGACCTCGGCCGAAAGCTCGCGAAAGGTCTTGGTGCTGTTGTCGGCGCGGCGCATCAGGCCGAGCTTGTGTTGCACCAGCGGGTGGCGGACTTCGACGATCTTCATGGGACTTCCGGGACAGGGCGTGCGCCTAGGATATGCCAGCGCCGAGTGCCGCCACAGCCGCGGTATTGCGTGCATGCGGTTGCTGCCGCCCCCGCGCTGCGCGCGCGAGGTTTCCGTGACGTTTCCGCAAACGGAAAAGGCCGGGCATGCGCCCGGCCTTCCGTAGCCTGCGCCTTGGCGTGGGCTCAGAACTGGTAGCGCACGCCCGCCAGCCACGAGCGGCCGAAGCTTTCCATCTCCAGCACGCGGTTGCGCTGGCCCTGGAAGCGGACCTGGCGCGTGTCCTGGATGTTGTTGACCTCGCCGAACAGGCTCCAGCCGTCACCCAGCTTCATGCTGGCGGAGAAATCCAGGCTGGCGCGGTCATCCCAGTACACATTCAGCGCGGGATTGCTGACATCGAAGCTCTGGATGAACTTCGAGCGGTAGTTGTAGGCCAGGCGCGCATTGAGGCCGTACTTCTCGTAGGTCAGTGCCACGTTGTAGTTGGTCCGCGAGGTGCCGGGCAGTTCGGTCTCGCCAGCGTCGAAGGGCAGTTCGGCCTCGGACTTGGCATAGGTGTAGTTGGCGTAGATGCCCAGGCCGTCGAGTGCGCCGGGCAGCATGTCGAAGGTCTGCTGCCAGGTCAGCTCGGCGCCGTAGATGCGGCCGTTGTCGCCGTTCTCCGCGCGCACGATGCGGTCGATGTCGCCGTTGGCGAGTTCGCTGTCGTGCGAGACGACGAACAGCGGGTTCTCGATACGCTTGTAGAACACGGCGCCCGAGAGCAGGCCCAGCGGGCGCAGGTAACGCTCGAACGAGAGGTCCAGGCTATGTGCGTAGGCTTCCTCGACCAGCGGGTTGCCTTCCTGTATCTCGCGGACCTCGCGGTCGATCTCCTCGTCGAGCTCGCGCTCTCCCAGGATGCGGTAGGGGGCGACGTGCATGAAGTCGGGACGGTTCAGGCCGGTGGAGTAGGACGCGCGCAGGATGCTGTCGGGACTGAATTCGTAGCGGAAGTGCAGGCTGGGCAGCACGCTGCCGTAGCTGCGACTGGTCGAGAGCGGGGTGATGTCGCCACTGTCCTCGTCGAAGCTGAGCGCCGCGCCCTCGGTCTCGGTGCGCTCGTAGCGCACGCCTGCGACCATGGTCAGCGCATCCCAGTTGGCGTCCAGGCGCACGTAGCCGGCGTAGACGTCTTCGGACGCGGTGTAGTCGCCGGTGAGCGAGTCCGGGATCAGGCGCTCGTGGTTGTCGCTGTCGATGAGCTGCCCAGCGTACTTGTCGAAGATGTCGCGGCAGAAGCGGCGGCCGGTCAGGAAGTAGTCGAAGTTGTTGGACAGGCTGTCGCACAGCATGTCGGAATAGTCGATGCCCAGTGCGGCGAAGTCCGAAGCGCTGCCGTTGCGGTAGCGCTCGTCGTCGAACTGCTTGTCGCGCTGGCGTGCGCGCAGGCCGAACTTGATGTCACCGCTGTCGCCGAGGAAGCCCTGCTGGCGACCCAGGTCGACGCGGAAGCCGTTTTCCTTCTCCTCGCTGTACTCGTAGCGGTCGTTGAGGCGGCGGAACGCGTACCAGTCCTCGGGCAGGTTGACGCCGGTGGCGGGTGCATCGTCGCGGCCGAGGATGGTCCAGGTCGGGAAATCGTAATTGCTGTAGTCGTAGGCCATCTGCGGCCGCACGCTGGAGCGGAAGATGTACTGCATGCGCGGGCTGGTGGTCTTGGTGGCCTTGCTCTGCGAGGCCTGCCAGTCGAGCTTCCAGTCCTCGCCGAGATAGTGCTCGCCGCCCAGGTTGTAGGTGCGGATGGTCTTGTCGTAGGTGCGCTCGCGCAGTTCCTTGTCGAAGGTGGCGCGCGCGGTGCCGCTGGTTTCGTCGGCGTCGGCGCTGTAGCGGTCCAGGGTGATGGTGAGGTTGTCGCGGAACTCGCGGTCGACGAAGTTGGCGTCGGAAGCGACCAGGTAGACCAGGTTGTCGGGATCGATGCGGAAGTCGAAGCGCCCGGTCAGGCCCTTGCGGGTACGCGTGCCCTCGTAGTCCTTGATCTGGATCTCGGTCGGGGCGAAGCCGTCGTTGACCGGGGCGTAGAGGCTCTCGACGTTGTCGGTGAAGCGGCCCTGCTTGCTCAGCGAACCGGAGATCAGCACGCCGATGTTCTGGTCGGCGCCGAAGCGGTTGCCGATGGTCGCGTTGTAGCGCTGGTTGTCGCCGTCGCCGAGCTGGTACTTGCCGCCGGCGACCGAGGCGCGCAGGGTCAGGCCCTCGCGGTCGAGCGCGCTCTGGGTGCGGATGTTGATGTTGCCGGCGATCGCGTCGCCGTCCATGTCCGGGGTCAGCGCCTTGGTGACTTCCAGCGCCGAGATCACGTCGGAGGGGATGGTGTCGAGTTCCACGCCGCGGCTGGTGGAATCGGGGTTGGCGAGCGCCACGCCATCGATGGAGACGGTGGTGAATTCCTTCGGCGCGCCACGCACGGTGACGTAGCGGCCCTCGCCCTGGTCGCGCTCGATCGACACGCCCGGGATGCGCTGGGTCGACTCGGCGATGTTGTTGTCCGGGAACTGGCCCAGCAGGTCGGCCGAGACCACGTTGACGTAGTTGGTGGACGCACGCTGCTGGTTCAGCGCGATCGCCTGGGCATCGCGCGCCGCGCGCACTTCCACCGCGTCCAGGTTGGTGGCGGCGCCGGTGCTGTGCAGCGCGATGTCGACGCGTGCGCCGGCGGTCGCGGCCAGCTCCACCTCGGCCTCCTGGTGGCCGTAGCCCAGGTAGTCGACCTGCACGGTGTAGCGCCCCGGGGCCAGGCCGCTGACGCGGAACACGCCCTCGCGGTCGGTGCTGACCTGACGGCCGCCGACGGTCACGATCGCGCCTTCCAGGGAGACCCCGCGTGCTGCCTCGCTGACGCGACCGACGATCGTGCTCGCGCTCAACGCAAGCCCTTCACTGGCGGTGCCCTGTGCATACGCGGTCTGCGCGACCGGAAGGGCGAGTGCGGCGGCGATCGCCATGGCGATGGCGGTATGTGTCGATTTCATTGCAGCTCCGGAGTTGCGGGGGCGTGGGCGGATCGCGGCGGCCTGCGCGTTTCCCCCTGGACAAGGCGCGGACGTGGTCGGCGATCGCCGGGATGCGCGCAAGTCTGGGTCGGATTTGTTGCGGATTTATGATCGGAGTGATGTGGATTGCAGAATCGTGGCGTGCAACACGACTGTCATCCCGGCGCCACACAATGCGCGTCCTGCGCCTGCCGCAGCGTCTTTGCCGTGGGCATCCACGGCTGTTCCAACCGCCTACTTTCGGACCTCCGATGACCCGACACGCCCCGTCCCCGCTCCGTCCCCTGTTGCTGGCACTGCTGCTGCCTGCGCTCGCCGCCTGCAAGCAGGCGCCAGATACCCCGGCCGCGGATGCCCGACCGGCGACTGCCGCAGCCCACGCAGGTGCGGGCAGCGAGGCCGATGCCGAGCGCCAGGTGCCGGTGGTGGCGGAAGCGTTCGTCAGCGCCCTGACGCCCGAGGACAACATCGACTCGCCCGCGGCCTGGACCGCGCCGGACGGCAAGGTCTGGGTGATCGCGACGGCCAAGACCACAGACCGCCTGGTGATCTATGACGGCGCGACCGGCGAGACCCTCGACAGCTTTGGCACGGCCGGCAACGGGCCCGGGCAGTTCCAGCGTCCGAACGGGATCATGGTGATCGACGACCTGGCCTTCGTGGTCGAGCGCGACAACCATCGCGTGCAGGTGCTGCGCCTGCCGGATTTCACGCACGTGCTGACCTTCGCCGCCGAGGATCTGGTCAAGCCCTACGGCCTGTGGGTCGAGCGGGTCGACGACGGCTATCAGGTTTTCGTCACCGACTCCTATCACGATGGCGAGGATGCCGAGGGCAACGACGTACTGCCGCCGCTGGAGAAACTGGACCGGCGCGTGCACCGCTATGCGCTGCGACCGGCGGGCGGTGCCTTCGCGGCCGAGGCGCTGGGCGCGTTCGGCGACACCACGCCCGAGGGCGCGCTGCGCGTGGTCGAGTCGATCTGGGGCGACCCCGCCAACGATCGCCTGCTGATCGCCGAAGAAGACGAGACCTATGCCAACGAGCTGAAGGTCTACGACCTGTCGGGCAAGTACGCAGGGCGGACCATCGGCCGCGACGTGATCCAGGCCCAGGCCGAAGGCATCATGCTCAAGACCTGCGCCGACGGCAGCGGCTGGTGGATCACCACCGAGCAGGGCAAGGGCCGCACGGTGTTCCACCTGTTCGACCGCCTGTCGCTGGCGCATGTCGGCGCGGTCACCGGCGCCAAGGTCGCCAATACCGACGGCATCTGGCTGCACGACGCGCCGTCGCAGGCATTCCCCGATGGCGTGCTGTACGCGGTCCACGACGACCAGGGCATCGTCGCCTTCGACTGGCGCAAACTGGCCGATGCGCTGTCGCTGCCGGCCTGCGCGAGGCCGTGAGGATGGGCATCGCACAGGGGTGGATCCACGTCGCGCGGGCGGGACTGCTTGCGCTGGCGCTTGCCGGCTCGCTCGCAGCGGCGCAGGCGCCGCGTGAGGCCGAGCCCAATACGCGTGTGCCCGAAGGCGACCGCAGCCATGCCGCCGGCATCTACCCGGACCGGATCGTGGCCTCGCCGGCGCAGGACGCGGCCACAGGTTTCGCGGTGGCCTGGCGCACCGGTGCGCAGGTCAGCGCGCCGCGGCTGCAGATCGCGCTGGCCGATGATTCGCCCGACATCGGCGATGGCCGGCCGCGTGTGGTCGAGGCGACAACACGCACGCTCGACACCCGGAATGGCCGCGCCCACCAGCACCGCGCCGATGTCGATGGTCTGCAGCCAGACACCCTGTATGCCTGGCGCGTGGAAGGCGCGGGCACCTGGAGCCCGTGGTTCCAGTTCCGCACCGCCGCCGCCGATGCCGCGCCGCTGACGTTGCTGTACTACGGCGACACCCAGAACCAGAACACCTCGCTGGTGACGCGGGTGATCCGCGAATCGCGGCGCTGGGCGCCGGACGCGAAACTGGCACTGTTTGCCGGCGACCTGGTGTCGGGCGGCGGCGCGGGCATGGGCGCCGACGACGACGAGTGGGCGGAGTGGTTCGAGGCCGCCAGCGGCCTGCCCGAGGACATCGCCACCGCGCCGGCCGCGGGCAACCACGAGTTCCACGAGGTGCACGAGGACACCCCGCAGGAGCAGCGCGTGCTCTCGCCGCACTGGCCGCTGACCTTCGCCCTGCCGAAGAACGGCGCGCCCGGCTTCGAGGCCACGACCTACTGGTTCGACTACCAGGGCGTGCGGTTCGTGGTGCTGGACGGCACCTCGATCCTCGACCTCGATGGCGGCCCGGCCCAGGCCCGCTGGCTGGATCAAGTGCTGAGCGGCAACCCGAACCGCTGGAGCGTGGTGCAGATCCACCAGCCGCTGTACGCACTGCGTTTCGACCGCGACTATGCGCCGCTGCGCGAGCATCTCGCCCCGGTGCTGCGCAAGCACCACGTCGACCTGGTGCTGCAGGGCCACGACCACGGCTATGGCCGGCGTCCGCTGGATGAGGATGCGCAGGAGGGCGCGCCACAGCTGGTGGTCTCGGTCGTCGGCGCCAAGCAGTACAAGCTGGGGCCGCAGGCGCTGGCGACGATGGCGCCGATCGCCGAGGACACCCAGCTGTTCCAGGTGCTGCGTTTCGACGGCCCGGTGCTGCGCTACGAGGCGCGCACCGCGACCGGCCGGCTGTACGACGCATTCGAGCTGCACGACGACGGCAACGGCGGCAACAAGCGTCTGGTCGAGATCGAGGACGGCCGGATCGCGCCGCGCCGCTGCACCCGCGCCGAATCGCTGAAGGGGCGGGAGGATCGATGCTGGGAGTGAGCCTCGCCAAGCTGCGCCGTCCTGCGCGCACCAGGCGCTTGCCCGCCGGCGCGATGCGCTCCGCTGCGCTGTCGCTCGGCCTGCTGCTGGCGGGGCTGCCTGGCATCGTCGGCGCGTCCGGTACGGTGACGCATCCCTTCCTCGCCGCGCAGCCGGCCTCGGCACCGGCCGAAGCCTTGCTGACAGTCGAGATTCCCGCCGGCGGCTTCACCAAGTACGAGATCGGCGAGGACGGCCTGGTGCACGTCGACCGGTTCCTGTCGATGCCGATGGCCTATCCCGCGAATTACGGCTCGATGCCGCGTACCCTGGCCGGCGACGGCGATCCGCTGGATGCGCTGGTGCTGACCCGCGCGCCGCTGCATCCCGGCGTGCTGGCCCGCTTCCGCCCCATCGCGGTGCTGCGCATGGTCGATGCCGGCGAACGCGACGAAAAGGTCATCGGCGTCCCGACCGACGACGTCGACCCGGCCTACGCCGGTATCCGCGATCTCGGCGATCTGCCCGCGATCGAGCGCGAGCGGCTGGAGGCCTTCTTTCGTGTGTACAAGGACCTGCCGGCTGGCAGCAGCCGGGTCGAACTGCACGGCTGGGGCAATGCCGCCGAGGCGCGGGCGATGATCCGTGAGGCGATCGGGGCATTCGGGAATGGAGGCACGCGGTAGAGCCGGACGAGGTGATGGTGTCCGCAACGGGGCGCTGCGATCAGATGAGCATTGCGGCTTTTGCCCATGATTTCTGCGGAGGGCTCCCCCCCATCCCAACCCTTCCCCCGCAGGCGGGGGAGGGGCGTCGGTGTCGAACGGGTCCGGCTTCGATCAGGCCGCGGCGGCTGACCTCGCGGCGTCGGTGGATGCTTGGGTTTTTCTGGGGCCTTCGCGCAGTGCCTTGCCCACCATCGACACCAGCAGGTCGATCTCGTCGTCGCCGATGGCGAAATGCGGGGTGAAGCGCAGCGAGTTGGCGCCGCCGTGGATTACGCCCAGGCCGTGTTCGCGCAGCCATTCCTCGGTGGA
>JAFAFY010000030.1 GCA_023423235.1 Pseudomonadota bacterium | reverse complement strand
GCGCACGCTGTATGCGCGCTACGGCTTCACCCAGGCGCTGCGCGAGCTTGACGGCGCGGCGGATGGCGCGGCGCCGGCAACGGGCGAGGGGGCAGTCGTGGCGGTGGCGACGGCGGCCGCGCCGGCCACGCTCGACCCCGCGCTTTCCGGGCCCGGCGCGTACGAACTGGTGCTGACCCGTGATGCGCTGGACGCCTGGATCGCGCGGCTGCAGGTCGCCGACGAATTCGCCTTCGATACCGAAACCGACGCGCTCGATGCCATGCGCGCCAAGCTGGTGGGGCTGAGCGTCGCGGTCGAGCCCGGGCGCGCGGCCTATATCCCGGTCGGGCACGACTATCCCGGCGTGCCGGCGCAGCTCGATCGCGACCTCGTGCTCGGCGCGCTGCGACCGCTGCTGGAGGACCCGGCACGGCGCAAGCTCGGCCAGCACGGCAAGTACGACCTGCACGTGCTGCAGCGCTACGGCGTCGACGTACGCGGCTATGCCGACGACACCCTGCTGGAGAGTTTCGTGCTCGACGCCGGCACCGCGCGCCACGACATGGATTCGCTGGCGCGCCGCCACCTGGGCATCGAGACCATCCGCTTCGAGGACGTCGCCGGCAAGGGTGCCAAGCAGATTTCCTTTGCCCAGGTCGCGCTCGACGACGCCACCGCCTACGCCGCCGAGGACGCGGACATCACCCTGCGCCTGCACCGCGTGCTCAAGCCGCGGATCGCGGCCGAGCCGGGCTTGTTGCAGGTGTATGCCGACATCGAGATGCCGCTGGTGCCGGTGCTCGAACGCATCGAGCGCAACGGCGTGATGATCGATGTCGCCGAACTGCGGCGGCAGAGCGCCGACCTGTCCCGGCGCATGCTCGTCGCCCAGCAGAAGGCCACCGAACTGGCCGGGCGCAGCTTCAACCTCGATTCGCCCAAGCAGCTGCAGGCGTTGCTGTTCGACGAACTGGGCCTGCCGGCGTTGATCAAGACGCCCAAGGGCCAGCCCAGCACCAACGAGGAGGCGCTCGAGGCGATTGCCGACCAGCATGAGCTGCCGCGGCTGATCCTCGAATACCGCGGCCTGGCCAAGCTGCGCAGCACCTATACCGACAAGCTGCCGGAGATGGTCAATCCCGATACCGGCCGCGTGCATACCAGCTACCACCAGGCCGGCGCGGCCACCGGGCGGCTGTCGTCGAGCGATCCCAACCTGCAGAACATCCCGATCCGCACCGACGACGGCCGCCGCATCCGCCGCGCGTTCGTCGCCCCGCCCGGGCGCAAGCTGGTGGCCTGCGACTACTCGCAGATCGAGCTGCGGATCATGGCCCACCTCTCTGGCGACCCGGGGCTGGTGCGCGCGTTCGAATCCGGCGCCGACATCCACCGCGCAACCGCGGCCGAGGTGTTCGGCCGCGCGCTGGAGGACGTGACCGCCAACGAGCGCCGCGCGGCGAAGGCGATCAACTTCGGCCTGATGTACGGCATGAGCGCGTTCGGCCTGGCGCGCAATCTCGGCATCGCCCGCGGCGAGGCGCAGGACTACATCGGCACCTACTTCTCGCGCTACCCGGGCGTGCGCGATTTCATGGAGCGCACCCGCAACGAGGCACGCGAACGCGGCTATGTGGAGACCGTGTTCGGCCGCCGGCTGTACCTGGAGTACATCGGCAAGGGCACCCAGGGCCAGCGCGCCGGTGCCGAGCGCGCGGCGATCAACGCGCCGATGCAGGGCACCGCGGCCGACATCATCAAGCGCGCGATGATCGCCATCGATGCCTGGCTGGCGGACAAGCGCGACCGGGCGCAGATGATCCTGCAGGTTCACGACGAACTGGTGTTCGAGGTCGACGAGCGTTTCGTCGATGCCCTGCTGGCGGAGGTGAATGCGCGCATGACCGGCGCTGCCGCGCTGCGGGTGCCGCTGGTGGTCGACAGTGGCATCGGCGACAACTGGGACCAGGCCCATTGATCCGCAGCAGAAGGCGGTTTCTACCTGAATTGGCGCAACGCTTCTGCGGCCTGCGATGCAGGTAAATGTGGCCTGAATCCTACGGAAAGTTAACGGAAATCTTCACGAACCATCCATGCGCGGAATGGTCATATGACTCGCGACAGATGCAACGTCTGTCGCCAGATCTCTCCCTTCCCCTGGAGTGATCGACCGGAACCAAAAGGCTTCTCCCCGAGCCGGTTCCCTGAGCCCCGCCGGCCCCCCCTGCCTGCGGGGCTTTTTTACGCCTCGCATATGTGATCCGCGTGACATGCGCGCCGTCTGGCGCCCGGCACCGGGCGCGGCCGCTGTGATCCGGAAGTCCCCGCGTCGCGGCCGCAGGTCCAGCGCGCATCCCCCGCAAGCAGCCCGGGGCGGCGTCAGAACGGCGCCGGCGCGACCAGATGCAATGCCGCGCCATGCGCCGGATGCGTCAGCGACAGCGACGCGGCGTGCAGCAGCAGGCGCGGCGCGGCGGCGCGGGCCTGGTCGTCGGCATACAGCGCATCGCCCAGGATCGGGTGGCCGATCGCCTGCAGGTGCACGCGCAGCTGGTGGCTGCGGCCGGTGATCGGCGTCAGTGCCACACGCGCGTGGCGGCTGCCGTCGGCGGCGGTCTCGCGGGTAAGCACCTGCCAGCGGGTCAACGAGGGTTTGCCGGCAATCGCGTCGACCATCTGCCTGGGCCGGTTGGGCCAGTCGGTCAGCAGCGGCAGGTCGATCTCGCCGGCATCGGCATCCGGCCAGCCGGCGACCACGGCGACGTAGTGCTTGTCGATCTCGCGCTCGGCGAAGGCGATGCTCAGCGCGCGCTGCATCGCCTCGCCACGCGCCAGCACGATGACGCCGGAGGTCGCCATGTCCAGTCGATGCACCACACGCGCATCGGGCCACTCGGCCAGCGCCCGGGTGGCGAGGCAGTCCTGTTTGTCGGCGCCGCGGCCGGGCACCGAGAGCAGGCCGCTGGGCTTGTCGAAGGCCAGCAGGTGGGCATCGGCGTGCAGGACCTGCAGGCAGTCCGGGGCGACATCGGGATGCCCGGCGCTGCACATGGCGCGGTCAGCCCGCCTCGGCCAGCCAGTCGCGCGGACGCAGGTAGTCCAGCAGCCGGGCTTCGGCGCTGCCGTCCTCGGGCGTGTAGCCGTATTCCCAGCGCACCCGCGGTGGCAGGCTCATCAGGATGGATTCGGCGCGCCCGCCCGACTGCAGGCCGAACAGCGTGCCGCGGTCGTGGACCAGGTTGAACTCGACGTAGCGGCCGCGGCGATAGAGCTGGAACTCGCGTTCGCGCTCGCCGTAGGGCGTGTGCTTGCGGCGTTCGACGATCGGCAGGTAGGCGTCGAGGAAGCCGTCGCCGACCGCGCGCAGGTAGGCGAATTCGCGTTCGAAATCGCCATGCAGGTCGTCGAAGAACAGGCCGCCGATGCCGCGCGCCTCGCCGCGATGGCCGAGGTGGAAGTATTCGTCGCACCAGCGCTTGTGGTCGTCGTAGCGGGCCTGGCCGCCGTAGGGTTCGCACAGGGCGCGGGCAGTGCGGTGCCATTCGACGATGTCCTCGTCGAAGGGATAGAACGGGGTCAGGTCGAAGCCGCCGCCGAACCACCAGGCCACGGTCTCGCCGTCGCGCATGGCGCGGAAGTGGCGGACGTTGGCGTGGGTGGTCGGCAGGTAGGGGTTGCGCGGGTGGAACACCAGCGAGACGCCGACCGCGCGCCACGAGGCGCCGGCCAGGTCGGGGCGGTTGGCGGTGGCCGAGGGCGGCAGCGCGTTGCCGGAGACATCGGAGAAACCGATGCCGGCCTGCTCGAACACCGCGCCGTCGCGCAGCACCCGCGTGCGCCCACCGCCGCCCAGGGACGGGCCAGTGTCGCGGGAGGCAGAATGCCGGGCGCGATCGCCGCCCAGGGACGGGCCAGCGCCTTCGCCGCGCTGCCACAGATCCTCGGTGAAACGGGCCTGGCCGTCGGCCTGCTCGATGGCGGTGCAGATCCGGTCCTGCAGGCCGGTCAGATAATCGCGGACAGCGTCGAATTCGTTCATGCGGCGCATTGTAGGCGTGGCCCGGGGCGCGGCATTGATCGTGCGCAATGCCCGCTGCGCGCGGTGGTGCTCAGTGCGCGGGCGGGTCGTGGGCCTGGCGCCAGGCTTCCAGCCGCACGGCCAGGGCCGCGGCCTTGCAGCCATAGGTGTCGGGCAGGGCGCCGTGGTAGCCGCTCAGGCCCCGGTTGAGCCGGCGCAGCGGCATGCCCTGGCCGACGTGCGCGGCGAAGTCCACGCCGACCACCGGGTGCAGGCCGACGCGGGTCGCGCCGAAGCGGGCGATATCGCGCCAGGCCAGGCGCGTGGTGCGGAACAGGGCGCGGATCTCCAGCCCCTCGGCATCGAGCCGCAACTGGCTGGCGCCGGGCAGCAGCGACACCGCCGCAACCACTGCGCACAGGCCGAAGAAGCCGCCGCACAGCCACGCCGCCAGCGGCTGGTGATGGCCGAGGTCCAGCGCCAGCCAGACGATGCCGGCCGAGACCGCCAGCAGCGCCAGCCGCTTCCACGGCGTGGGACGCAGCACTTCCACCGCGGGCAGCACGGCGGCATCTGCGGCCGGCACCACGCCGTGGTCGCGGCCGGCGTCGGTCATTTCAGGGTGCGCTCGAACAGCTCGAAGATGCGCCGGTACTGGTCGTACCACGAGGCCGGGTGCTGGTAGGCGTGGCGTTCGAGCGGATAGCTGGCGAGTTCCCACTTGTCCTTGCGCAGCTCGATCAGGCGCTGGGAGAGCATCACCGAGTCGCGATAGAACACGTTGTCGTCGATCATGCCGTGGGCGATCAGCAGGTGGTCCTGCAGGCCCTCGGCGTACTCCATCGGCGAGGACTTCAGGTAGGCCTCGGGATCGATCGCGGGCGTGTTGAGGATGTTGGCGGTGTAGCTGTGGTTGTACTGCGACCAGTCGGTGACCGGGCGCAGGGCGGCGCCGGCCTTGAACGTGCCGGGTTCGCGGAACAGCGCCATGAAGGTCAGGAAGCCGCCGTAGCTGCCGCCGTAGATGCCGACGCGCTCGCGGTCGGCCTGGTGGTGTTCGACCAGCCAGTCGATGCCGTCGAGGTAGTCCTCCAGTTCCGGGTGGCCCATCTGCCGGTAGATCGCGGTGCGCCAGTCGCGGCCGTAGCCGCTGGAGGCGCGGAAATCCAGGTCCAGCACCAGGTAGCCCTGCTGCACCAGCAGGTTGTGGAACATCTGCTCGCGGAAATAGTTGGGGTAGCGCTCGTGCACGTTCTGCAGGTAGCCGGCGCCGTGCACGAACAGCACCACGGGATACTTGCGCCCGGGCTCGATGGTCCTGGGCCCGTAGAACTTGCCCCACACCGTGCCGGCGCCGTGTTTCGAAGGCACCTGCACGTACTCGGGCTGCAGCCAGTCGAAGGCCTTGTACTCGGCGGTGCGGGTGTCGGTGAGTACGCGCACGTCGCCGCCGGCGACTTCGGCAACGGCAAGCTGCTGCGGCAGGTAGCTGCTGGAGACGCGCAGCAGCAGGCGGGTCTCGTCGGGCGAGAGGCTGAAGTCATCGACATTGCCGGTGCTGGTGACCTCGGCGACATTGCCGTTCGAGGCGCTGCAGACGTCGTAGCGGCCCGGCCACTGGCGGTTGCACAGGAAGAAGAACCGGCTGCCGTCGCGCGAGAGTACCGGCGCCGAGA
>JAFAFY010000119.1 GCA_023423235.1 Pseudomonadota bacterium | reverse complement strand
CAAGGGCGTGCTGCCCGAGCAGGTCCGCGCACTCGGCGCGGAGATCATCCTCGGCAACACCTTCCATCTGTACCTGCGTCCGGGGCTGGAGGTCATCGAAGCGCACGGCGGCCTGCACGGCTTCGCGCGCTGGGACAAGCCCATCCTCACCGACTCGGGCGGGTTCCAGGTGTTCTCGCTGGCGCACAAGCGCAAGATCACCGAGGAAGGCGTGACCTTCGCCGCGCCGACCGACGGCGCCAGGGTGTTCCTCGGCCCCGAGGAGAGCATGCGCATCCAGAAGGTGCTGGATTCGGACATCGTGATGATCTTCGACGAGTGCCCGCCGGTACACGTGGACGGCAAGCCGGTCGACCCGCGCGTGGTCGAGCGCTCGATGGAACTGTCGCTACGCTGGGCGGCGCGAAGCAAGCGCGCGCACGAGGGCAACGACGCCGCGCTGTTCGGCATCGTCCAGGGCGGCGTGCACCAGGACCTGCGCACGCGCTCGGCGGAAGGCTTGAAGGCGATCGGTTTCGACGGCTACGCCATCGGCGGCCTCGCGGTCGGCGAGACCGAGGACGAGCGAAATGCGATGCTCGACCACACCGCGCCGCAGCTGCCCGAGGACCGTCCGCGCTACCTGATGGGCGTGGGGCGGCCGGAAGACCTGGTCGAGGCGGTCGCGCGCGGGGTCGACATGTTCGACTGCGTGATGCCCACCCGCAACGCCCGCAACGGCCACTTCTTCACCTCCACCGGGGTGATCCGCATCCGCAACGCCAAGTTCGAGAACGACCTGCGGCCGATCGAAGAGGGTTGCGGTTGCCAGGCCTGCAGCGGCGGCTTCACCCGCGCCTACCTGCGGCATCTGGACCGCTGCGGCGAGATGCTCGGGCCGATGCTCGGCACCCTGCACAACCTCTGGTACTACCAGAAGCTGATGGCCGACATGCGCGAGGCGATCGCCGCGGGAACCTTTGCCGCCTTCCGCGAGTCCTTCTACGCGGCCCGGCAGGGCGCCGGCGCCGCTTGAGGCCGGTCTGGCCGGGGCAAGCCCCCGGTTCGCCCCGGCCAGCCCCGCCGCCGCAAGGCCTGAATACCGCCCGCAGCCGTGCCGGCGGCCGGGCCGTGGCATAATCGCCTGCTGTCTTTTCGATCGATGGATGCTCCGATGAACCTGCTCGACCTTGTGATCGCACCTGCCCACGCCGCAGCCGCCGCTCCCGGCGCCGGCCCGAGCATGCTGTCGACGCTCGCTTTCCCGATCATCCTGATCGCGATCATGTACTTCCTGATGATCCGCCCGCAGATGAAGCGCACCAAGGAACACCGCGCCATGCTGGAGAAGCTCTCGGTCGGCGACGAGGTCATCACCAACGGCGGCATCGCCGGCGTGGTCCGCGGCATCGGCGACAGCTTCATCACCATCGAAGTGGCCGACAACGTCCAGATCCGCGTGCAGAAGGGCGCGGTCGGCAACGTGCTGCCCAAGGGCACCCTCAAATCGGCGTAACCGAAAGACGCGGCCGGGACGATCCCGGCTGCTCGGTGGGCGCTGCCCCGCTCGGTACCGACGCCCCCTTTCCCGCGTACGGGAGAGGGCAAGGGGCGAGGGCGAGAGCGATCACGAAAATTCCGCGAGACGGTACCCGCAATGCTTGAATTCCCGCGCTGGAAATACGTCCTGATCCTGCTGGTGCTGGTGTTGGCCACGCTGTACGCGCTGCCCAACATCTACCAGAAGAACCCCTCGGTGCAGATCACCGCCAACACCGGCGAGGTGCGCATCGATGCCGCGTTCGAGCAGCGGGTCGAAGGCCTGCTGGGCGAGGCCGGGGTGACGCCGCTTGGCGTCGAGATCGACGACAGCCACCTGCTGGTGCGCCTGCACGATGCCGATGCCCAGACCCGCGCCGCCGATACCCTGCGCCCGGCGCTGGGCGAGAACTACTCGGTGGCGCTGAACCTGGCCTCGACCGTGCCGGACTGGCTGTCGAACCTGGGCGCCAAGCCGATGTCGCTGGGCCTGGACCTGCAGGGCGGCGTGCACTTCGTGATGCAGGTCGACCAGGCCGCCGCGTTGCAGAAGCGCGTCGAGGGCTACGCCGACGGCATCCGCACCACGCTGCGCGACGAGCGCGTCGGCTATTCCAGCGTGGAGCGCCGCGCCGACAACAGCATCGGCGTGGTGCTGACCGAGGGCACGGACGTGGCCAAGGCGCGTGGGCTGATCGCCACCGCGGTCGCCGGCACCGGCGGCATGGCGGGCAGCGGTCCGCAGATCGCGGTCGATGGCAACCGCATCAGCGTGCGCCTGTCGCCGACGGAGATCGCCAACATCGCCAGCGACGCGGTCGAGCAGAACCGTACCGTCATCGCCAACCGCATCAATTCGATCGGCGTCGCCGAACCGGTGTTGCAGCGCCAGGGCGAGGATCGCCTGGTCATCCAGTTGCCGGGCCTGCAGGACACCGCCGAGGCCAAGCGCCTGATCGGCGCAACCGCGACGCTGGAATTCCGCGCCGTCACCGGCGACGAGAACAAGGCCGCCGCTGCGGTCGCGACCGGCAACATCCCGCCCGATTCGCGCATCTACTACAACGACGCCGGCCAGCCCCTGCTGCTCTCGCGCCGCGTGCTGGTCTCGGGCG
>JAFAFY010000418.1 GCA_023423235.1 Pseudomonadota bacterium | reverse complement strand
AGCGAATCGATGCCCAAGTACTGGCTGCCGTGGCTGGTGGGCATGCCGGCCGAACAGTCGCGCGCGGCCTGCTGCCTCATCTTCGGCGGCGTGCTGCAGCGTCTGCCGCGACTGAAGATCTGCATGGCGCATGGCGGCGGCAGTTTCCCCTACACCATCGGCCGTATCGAACACGGCTTCAACATGCGCCCGGACCTCGTCGCGACCGACAACCCGCACAACCCGCGCGACTATCTCAAGCGGCTGTACTTCGACTCCTGGGTCGCCGACCCGCGCGCGCTGCAGTACCTGCTCGACACCTGCGGCGCGGACCGGGTGATGCTGGGCACCGACTACCCGTTCCCGCTGGGCGAGCAGGTGCCGGGCGCCGGCATCGAGGAGATCGCGCTGGGCGAAAGCGAGCGCGCGCGCCTCTACCATGGCACCGCGCTGGAATGGCTGGGGCTGCCGGCCAGCCGTTTCGCATGAGTGCCGTACGTGGCGTGGTTGCACGCCGCTGGAACGCCACATTCCGACACATCGACGACCGATCCGAATGACCGACCACCAGACCCTGTTCTCAGACGACTACGCCGCCACTGCCGATGCCGCCGACCCGCTGGCGCGGTTCCGCGCGCAGTTCCACATCCCGCGCTTCGGCGAGGTCGAGCAGGCCTATTTCGTCGGCAATTCGCTGGGCCTGCAGCCGCGCGGCGCGCGCGCGCAGGTCGAGGACGTGCTGGACAAGTGGGCGATGGAGGCGGTCGAGGGCCATTTCCGCGGCAATTCGCAGTGGATGACCTATCACGCGCTGGTCGGCGACCAACTGGCCGAGGTGGTCGGCGCGCAGCCATCGGAAGTGGTGGCGATGAACTCGCTGACCGCCAACCTGCATCTGCTGATGGTCAGCTTCTACCGGCCCACGCGCGAGCGCCCGGCGATCCTGATCGAGGCCGGCGCGTTTCCGTCGGACCGCTACGCGGTCGAATCGCAGCTGCGCTTCCACGGCTTCGCCCCCGACACCGACCTGATCGAACTGGCCCCCGACCTGCCCGGCGGGCTGTTCTCGACGGCGGCGATCGAGGCCGCGATCGCCACGCACGGCCCGCGCCTGGCGCTGGTGCTGTGGCCGGGCGTGCAGTACCGCACCGGGCAGGCCTTCGACCTGGCCGAGATCGTGCGCCAGGGCCATGCCGCAGGCGCGGTGGTCGGTTTCGACCTGGCGCACGCCGCCGGCAACCTGCCGCTGCAGTTGCACGACAGCGGCGCCGATTTCGCCGTGTGGTGCCACTACAAGTACTTGAACGCCGGCCCGGGCGCGGTGGCCGGTGCCTTCGTGCACGCCCGTCATGCGCAGACCACTCGGCCGCGGTTCGCCGGCTGGTGGGGCCACGAGGCCACCACCCGCTTCCAGATGGGCCCGCACTTCCAGCCCACGCCCGGCGCCGACGGCTGGCAGCTCAGCAATCCGCCGATCCTCGCGCTGGCGCCGCTGCGCGCCTCTCTCGACCTGTTCACCGAGGCCGGCATGCCGGCGCTGCGGCGCAAGTCGCAGCTGCTGACCGGCTACCTGGAAGCGCTGATCCACGCCCAGCTTGGCGAGGTGCTGGAGATCGTGACACCGGCCGAACCCGCGCAGCGCGGCGCGCAACTGTCGCTGCGCGTGCGCGGCGGCCGCGACCAGGGACGCGCGCTGTTCGAATCGCTGGCCGCGCAAGGCGTACTCGGCGACTGGCGCGAGCCCGACGTGATCCGCATCTCGCCGGCGCCGCTGTACAACAGCCACGCCGACATCCTGCGCTTCGTCCGCGCGGTGCTGCACTGGCGGCAGGCATGAGCTGCGTGCTGCAGGCGCCGCGTGGTGCAGGCCGTGACCGGAGCATCCCCGCATGACCACGCACCACGTCACCATCATCGGCGCGGGCCTTGCCGGCGCGCTGCAGGCGATCCTGCTGGCGCAGCGCGGCTGGCAGGTGGACGTGTTCGAGCGCCGCGGCGACCCACGCCAGTTCGGCTACGCGGGCGGTCGCTCGATCAACCTGGCGCTGGCCGAACGCGGCCTGCATGCGCTGCGCCAGGCCGGCGTGGACGGCAACGTGCTGCAGCAGGCGGTGATGATGCGTGGACGCATGGTGCACCCGTTGTCCGGCACGCCGCAGCTGCAACGCTACGGGCGCGACGACAGCGAGGTGATCTGGTCGATCAACCGCGGTGATCTCAACGTGGTGATGCTCGACGCCGCCGAGGCCGCGGGCGTGCGCCTGCACTTCGACCGCCGCCTGGACCGGGTCGATTTCCCCGCGTCCACGCTCTGGCTCAAGGGCGACCTGGCCGAACACGAACACCATTTCCAGCTGCTGATCGGCGCCGACGGCGCAGGCTCGACACTGCGCGCGCAGATGATGCAGCGCAGCGACCTGGGCGAACGCACCGACTGGCTCGACCACGGCTACAAGGAGCTGGAAATCCCGCCCGGTTACGACGGCGGCTTCCAGATCGAACCCAATGCGCTGCACATCTGGCCCCGCGGCCACTACATGTGCATCGCACTGCCCAACGACGAGCGCACCTTCACGGTAACGCTGTTCATGCCGCACGAAGGCGCGTACCCCAGCTTCGAAACGATCACCGACGGCGCCCAGGCGCTGGCGTTCTTCCAGCGCGAGTTCCCCGATGCGGTGCCGCTGATCCCGGACCTCGTTGGCGATTTCGACGACAACCCCATCGGCCTGCTGGCCACGCTGTACCTGGAACGCTGGCACCTGGGCGGCCAGGCGGTGCTGATCGGCGACGCCGCGCACGCGATGGTGCCGTTCCACGGCCAGGGCATGAACTGCGCGTTCGAGGATTGCGTGGCGCTGGCCGCGCACCTGGACGCCGCGACGGACCCGGCCACCGCGTTCGCCGCGTTCCAGGCCGAGCGCAAGCCCAATGCGCGGGCGATCCAGCAGATGGCGCTGGAGAACTACCACGAGATGCGCGACCGGGTCGACGATCCCGACTACCTGCTGCAGCGCGCGCTGGAACTGCAGCTGCAGGCCCGCCACCCCACCCGTTTCGTCCCGCACTACGCCATGGTCACCTTCATGCGCATCCCCTACGCCACCGCCCTGCACCGCAGCGAGCTGCAGCGCGGCATCCTGCAGCGTGCGACCGCAGGCATCGATGCGCTCGACGCGCTGGACTGGGCCGCGCTCGACCGCGAGGTACTGGCTGCGCTGGAACCGCTGGCGGAGGCGCGTACGTGAGCTGGATTCTTCTTTCCCACGATCGCGCCCCGACGATTTCGCCGTCGGCGGAATCAACGATGCCGTCGCAACGGCCGGCAGCAACGAATGGCCTGGGGCACGGTTCGTGACCGAGAGTTTTCTTTTCTACGATTTGGAAACCTTCGGTGCCGACCCGCGGCGCAGCCGCATCGCCCAGTTTGCGGCGATCCGCACCGATGCACAGCTCAACGAGATCGAGGAGCCCATCGATCTGTTCGTGCGCCCGGCCGACGACCTGCTGCCCTCACCGGTCGCCACCCTGATCACCGGCATCACGCCGCAGGCCGCGCTGCGCGACGGCATCAACGAGGCCGATGCCCTCGCGCGCATCAACGAGGAAATGGCGCGGCCGAAAACCTGCACGCTGGGCTACAACTCGCTGCGTTTCGACGACGAGTTCGTCCGCTTCGGCCTGTTCCGCAACTTCTTCGATCCCTACGAACGCGAATGGCGCGGCGGCAACTCGCGCTGGGACCTGCTCGACGTCATGCGCCTGGCGCATGCGTTGCGCCCCGAGGGCCTGGTCTGGCCGAAGCGCGAGGACGGCGCGACTTCGTTCAAGCTCGAACACCTGGCCGAGGCCAATGGCGTGCGCCAGGGCGATGCCCACGAGGCGCTGTCGGACGTGCGCGCACTGATCGGCATCGCCCGCCTGTTCCGCAACGCCCAGCCGCGACTGTGGGACTACGCCGCCCGGCTGCGCGACAAGCGCCATGCCGCGTCGATGCTCGACACCATCGCCATGACCCCGGTGCTGCACATCTCGCAGCGTTATCCCGCCGCGCGCCTGTGCGCGGCGCCGGTGCTGCCATTGGCGCGGCACCCGAAGATCGACAGCCGGGTGATCGTGTTCGACGCGGGCGAGGAACCCGATGCCCTGCTCGACCTCGACGCCGACACCATCGCCGCGCGGCTGTTCGTGCGCAGCGCCGACCTGCCCGAGGGCGTGCGCCGGGTGCCGCTGAAGGAAGTGCACAGCAACCGCTGTCCTGTGCTGGTGGCCTGGGACCACCTGCGCGAGGCCGACCTGCAGCGGCTGTCGATCGATCCGGCCGTGGTCGAGTCCCGCGCCGAACGCCTGCGCAGCGTCGGCCCCGCGCTGGCCGAGAAGATCCGCCGGGTCTATGCGCTGGAGCGCGAGTACGCGCCGTCCGATGTCGATGCGTCGCTCTACGACGGTTTCATCGGCGACGGTGACCGCCGCCGCTGCGCGCAGGTACGCGCGACCGCGCCGGCGCAGCTGGGCACGCGCGATTTCGGCTTCAGCGACCCGCGCCTGCCCGAACTGCTGTTCCGCTACCGCGCGCGCAACTGGCCCGACACCCTGAGCGCCGAGGAACACGCGCGCTGGGACGACTACCGCCGCGCGCGCCTGGCGCTCGGCACGGCGCTGTCGGAACAGAGCCTGCCCGACTACTTCACGCAGATCGACGCATTGCGCCTCGACAATCCAGACGACCTCCACAGACGCGCACTGCTCGACGCCCTCGGCGACTGGGGCCGCGGCCTGCAGGCGCAACTCACCACCACGACCGCAGCATGACCACCTACTTCAGCGACAAGAGCTTCAAGTTCCTCCGCGGCCTGGCCCGCAACAACGACAAGACCTGGTTCGCCGCGCACAAGGCCGACTACGAGGCGCACGTGCGCCAGCCGTTCCTGCAGCTGATCACCGACCTGCAGCCCGACCTTGCCGCGGTCAGCCCGCATTTCCGCGCCGACCCGCGTACCCAGGGCGGCTCGCTGTTCCGCATCTACCGCGACGCGCGCTTCTCCAACGACAAATCGCCGTACAAATCCTGGCAGGGTGCACGGCTGTTCCACGAGCGCCGGCGCGAGGTCGCCGCGCCATCGTTCTACCTGCACCTGCAACCGGGCGAAAGCTTCGTCGGTGCCGGCCTGTGGCATCCCGAGCCGCCCACCCAGCGCCGCATCCGCCAGTTCATCGTCGACAACCCCGGCAGTTGGAAGGCCGCCGCGCACGACCCGGCACTGCGCCGCCGCTTCGCGTTCGAGACCAGCGAGATACTGGTGCGCCCGCCGCGCGGATTCCCCGCAGATTTCGAGTACATCGACGACCTCAAGCACCGCAACTGGGTGTTCTGGCGCGCGCTCGACGACGCCGCGATGACCGGTCCACGCCTGCGGCAGACCGTCGCCAGGGACCTGCAGACCCTGGGGCCCTTCGTCGACTACCTGTGCGCCGCGCTGGACCTGGAGTTCTGATCGCGCGCGATTTCGTGATGCGCTTCGCAGCCAAGCTGCGGGCCTCGCACATCGGCTTCGCCACGTGTGCCGATCGCAGCAGCGGTGACTCGTCGTCACCGCGCAATCGCGCACCGGCAGGCGCTCCGCTGCAACGGCAGCCAAGGCGCTCGGCTCCCGCCTGCGCGGGAGCGACGGTCTTTCGCAGGACCATCGCGTGTTGATGGGCTTCTGAATCGAGCATCTCGCCGTCCCCGCGCAGGCGGGGAGCCAGCGACTTACCGGCAGGCCCGGCGACCCGGAAATTGGTCCGCGCAGCAGTCGCAAGCACTGGATTCCTCTCGCTCGGCGCCTTCGGAGCGCGCTTTTACCCGAACGCGGACCACGATCTACCGTGGCAAGTGCATGGCTTCGAGGCCGGCAGCCAGATCCATTGCACGGTATTCAGCCCGCGATGCGCCCTGGCACCGGACAATCCAGACGTCTCCGTTTCCACCGTCGCCAATGAAAAAGCTCGCCTGGCTGTCCACCATCGTCGTTGCCGCGCTGCTGGCCTACGTCGCCGCCGGTCCGTTCCTGACGATCAACGCAATCCGTGATGCAGTCCAGGCAGAGGATTCGCGGGCGCTGTCGAAGCAGGTCGATTTTCCGGGGTTGCGGCAGAGCCTGCGGCTGCAGCTGTCGGACATGCTGGTACGCGAGGCCGGCGCCGATGTGCAGTCGAGCCTGCTGGGTGCGATAGGCCTGCAGCTGGCTGGCAGCGCGGTGGGCAGTGGGGTCGATGCGATGGTCAATCCGGTCGGACTGAGCGCGCTGATGCGCGGGCGTCGGATCTGGAGCCTGGCCGGCGGCGCGCCGCTGCTGCCTGCTGGCGACGACACGGCAGCGCAACCCGACCCGCTGGCCGATGCGCATTATCGCTACCACTCGCCGTCGCGCTTCACCGCCACCGTGCGCGACGACAGCGGGCGGCCGATCGTGTTCGTGCTCACCCGCAAGGGCCTGCGCTGGCAGCTGTCGGATATCCGCCTCCCCCTTTGAATACTCGTCTCCCGCGATGCGGGAGACACCAATGCCCCTCTCCCGCAATGCGGGAGAGGGGGGAACCGCTTGCGAAGCAAGTGGTGGGGTGAGGGCACACCGATCCCGCTGCGCGGGAGACACCAACGCCCCTCTCCCGCAATTCGCGAGAGAGGCCGAACCACTTGCAAAGCAAGCGCTGCGCTGAGGACCACACCCATCCCGCCACCACGCGATACACCGCGACGCTCCACTCGCGTTGCGTGAGAGACGGCCCGCTTGCCATGCAGGCCGTGGATTGAGGTCGAACCAGACCGCGGGGTGCGCGCCGCGCCGCCGCCGAGCGGGATAACGCCCAGGCACACCCGACGCTACGAGCGCTGCCGCGCCCGCGGGTACAGCAGCAAGTACACCCCGACGACCCACACCGACGCGGCGAACCAGCCGGCCAGGATGTCGGAGGGGTAATGCACGCCCAGGTACACGCGCGAGAGCCCGACCATCGGCACGAACACCGCCATCGCCGCGATCGCCGGCCAGCGCCAGCGCGTGGGCCACAG
>JAFAFY010000321.1 GCA_023423235.1 Pseudomonadota bacterium | reverse complement strand
AGCGCGGCCAGGCACAGGAACACCACCACCACCGACAGCAACAGCAACAGCGTGGCGGTATTGCCGGCGATGATCTCCTGGTAGGACATGCCTGCCCAGTCGTAGCCGAACCCTTCGGGCAGTTGGTTGTCGACGATGTCCTCCATCGCCGCCATCGCCTCGCCCGAGCTGCGGCCCGGGGCCTGCGAACCGACGATGTTCACCGCCGCGTAGCCGTTGTAGCGGGTCAGCGAGGGCGTGCTTACCCCCCATTCCGGACGCACCACGGTGCTGAGCGGAATCATCGTCGCGGTGCCGTCGGCATCGGTGGCGAGCGCACTGGGGGTGTAGATCTTCGACAGCGCCGAGGGATCGCTGCGGTACGCGGCGTCGGCCTGCATGATGACGCGCTTGATGCGGCCTTCGGCAACATAGTCGTTGACGTAGACCGGCGCCAGCATCAGCTGGATCGCGCTGTAGATGTCGCTGATCGACAGGCCCATCGACTGCGCCTGCACGCGATCGACGTGCAACTGCAGCTGCGGCGCGTCCTCGAGCGTGTTCGGACGCACGCCCTGCAGCAGGTCGGTCTGCTGCGCGGCCAACCCCAGCAACTGGTTGCGCGCCTGGGTCAGTGCCTCATGGCCGGCACCGGTCCGGTCCTGCAGATACATGTCGAAACCGCCGAACTGGCCCAGGCCCTGCACCGTCGGCAGGTTGACCACGAAGATGCTCGCGTCCTTGATGCCCTGGAGCGCGCCGTTGGCCTCGCCCAGGAACTGGTTGATGTCGGCATCGCGTTCGCCCCAGTCCTTGAGCCGGATGAAGGCCATGCCGACGTTCTCGCCCTGACCCACGAAGCTGAAACCGGCAACCTGCATCATGCCCTCGTAGGCCGGGTTCTGCTCGATGGTCGCCCGGACCTGCTCGAACACGGCGTTGGTCCGCTGCAGCGTGGCGCCCGGCGGCAGCTGCACGATCGCCAGCGCATAGCCCTGGTCCTCCTCCGGCAGGAAGCTGGTGGGCAGCTTCACGTACAGGAAGGCACAGACCGCCGCCAGCGCGACGAACACGACCATCCAGCGCGGCGCATGCTTGACCGCACTGCCGATGTGGCCGACGTAGGTGGCGTTGATGCGGTCGTAGTACTTGTTGAAGGTGCGTACGAACGCGTTGTGCTTCTCCTCGCCATGGGCAGCGTGCTGCTTGAGGAAGGTCGCGCACAGCGCCGGCGTGAAGCCAAGCGCAAGGAACGCCGAGAATCCCATCGCCACCGCGATGGTGATCGCGAACTGCTTGTAGATCTCGCCGGACGCACCGCCCTGCAGCGCGCTGGGGATGAATACCGCCGCCAGCACCACGGTGATGGCGACCACCGCGCCGGTGATCTGGCCCATCGCCTTGGTGGTCGCCTCGCGCGGGGGCAGTTTTTCCTCGGCCATGATGCGCTCGACGTTCTCGATCACCACGATCGCGTCGTCAACCACGATGCCGATCGCGAGCACCATCGCGAACAGCGTCAGCTGGTTGATGGTGAAGCCGAGCATGCTCAGGCCCAGGAAGGTGCCCAGCAGCGCGACCGGGATGACCATCGTCGGAATCAGGGTGGCGCGCAGGTTCTGCAGGAACAGCAGCATCACCAGGAACACCAGGAGCACCGCCTCGATCAGGGTCTTGACCACTTCCTTGATCGAGATCGTCACGAAGGTCGTGCTGTCGTAGGGCTTGAACCATTCCACGCCTGTCGGGAACGAAGCCTGCAGCTCGTCCAGACGCGAGGCAACGGCGTTGGCGACCGTCAGTGCGTTGGCACCGGGCAGCAGTTGCACCGCGAACGCGCCAGTGGGTTGGCCGTTGTACTTGGTGTCGAAGCCATAGCCGGCGGCGCCCACCGCAACCCGGGCGACGTCCTTGAGCCGCACCGTCGCGCCGTTGGCGTCGGCGCGCAGGATGATGTTCTCGAACTCCGCGGGTGTGCTGAAACGGCCTTCCGCCGACACCGTGGCGGTGAAGCCCTGCCCGGCCGGCGCCGGATCGGCGCCGATCGAGCCCGCGGCGAACTGCACGTTCTGCCCGCGTACGGCGGCCAGGACCTGGGTCGCCGACAGGCCGTAGCCCTGCAGGCGCTCGGGATCGAGCCAGATGTTCATCGCGTACTCGGCGCCGAACTGCTGGGTGCTGCCGACGCCGGGCACGCGGGCGATCTGTTCGAGCACCCGCGAGGCGATGATGTCATTGAGCTGGTTGCGGTCGACCAGCGGGTCGCTGGAGCGCAGGCCGACCACCATCAGGAAGCCGGCATTGGCTTTCGCCACCACGACGCCCTGCTGCACGACCTCGGTCGGCAGACGCGGCGTCGCCAGCGAGACCTTGTTCTGCACCTGGACCTGGGCGATGTCGGCATCGGTACCGGTCTCGAAGGTCAGGGTGACGGTCGCGCGGCCGGACGAGCTGGAGGTCGAGCTGAAGTACAGCAGGTTGTCGATGCCGGTGAGCTGCTGCTCGATGACCTGGGTCACCGCGCGCTCGGTGGTGTCGGCATTCGCGCCGGGATAGGCCGCGGTCACCGTGACCTGCGGCGGCGCCACGCTGGGATACGACTCGACGCCCATGTTCAGCAGCGCGATCACGCCCGAGAGCGAGATCAGGATCGAGACGACCCAGGCGAAGACCGGGTGGTTGATGAAGAACTTGGGCATGGCGGGTCAGTCCTGCGTTTCGTCCGCGGTGGCGGACGCGGCGGCTTCCGCCGGTTGCGCGGCCTCGGCACCGTCGGCCGCATCGCCCTGGGCCGCCTGCGCTGCAGCCGGCGCCTGGCCGTTCGCCGGTGCGTTGGCACCACCAGCCTTCTGCGCGTCCGGACTCCAGGCGACAGGCTTGACGACGCTGTCGGCGCGCGCCTTTGGCAGGCCGGAAACGATCACCCGGTCGCCGGCGGCCAGGCCGTTGCTGACGACCCACTGCCCGTCCTGGGCACGATCGGTGGTCACGTTCTTGCGCACCACCTTGTCCCCTTCACCTGCCACCATCACGTAGGCGCTCTGCGCATCGCGCTGCACCGCGGCCTGCGGCACCAGGAACACCCCGCTCTGCTGGCCCATGTTCGCGCGCAGCGTCACGTAGACGCCCGGCAGCAGACGGTTGCCCGGATTGGGCAGCGTTGCACGCAGTTGCACCGCGCCCGAGGCCGGGTCGACGACATCGCCTGAGAAGTCCAGGGTCGCGGTCTGGTCGTGCACCGTGCCGTCGCCCAGCACGATCTGTACCTGGCCGCCGCCGGCGTCGCGGTCGAGCGGCAGCGCGCGGATCCGGCTGAACTCGGCCGCGCTCATGGAGAAGTTGATGTACAGCGGGTCGATCTGGTCGACCGTGGTCAGCAGCGTGGTCGCGCCCTGCCCGACCAGCGCCCCCTCGGTGACCTGCTGCTTGCCGGCGCGGCCGGAGATCGGTGCGCGCACGGTGGCATAGCCGAGGTTGATCTGGGCGGACTGGGTGGACGCACGCGCCGCCTGCAGCGCGGCCTCGGCGCTGCGCTCGGTGGCCAGCGCGTTGTCCAGGTCGGACTTGGAAATGAAGTTGGTCGGCGCCAGCTGGCGCGCGCGGTCGGCGGCGGTCTTGGCATTGGCGTAGTTGGCCTGGGCCTGGGCCTGCGCGCCCTGCGCGGTACCCAGCGCAGCCTGCAGCTGCGCGGGGTCGATGCGGAACAGCACATCGCCCTCCTTGACATCGCTGCCCTCCTGGTAGACACGGCGTTCCAGCACGCCGGGCACCCGTGCGCGCACGTCTGCGCTGCGGAAAGGCGCCAACCGGCCGACCAGGTCCTCCTGCAGGGCGACCGATGTCGGCTGGACCGTCAGCACGCCGACTTCCGGCGGCGGCGGCGCGGCCTGTTCCTGTTTCTGACCACAGGCGGAGAGCGCCGCGACAAGCGCGGCAAGAGGCAGGATTCGACGCATGGGGGAGGACCTGGGAGTGGAGGTGCGGGGCCGGATCGGCATTTACTATACCGGCGAGTATAACAAATTCGCC
>JAFAFY010000251.1 GCA_023423235.1 Pseudomonadota bacterium | reverse complement strand
TAGGCATGCCAGCGGTCGAGGCCGATGAAGGGCAGGGCATCGCCGCTGATGCCGATTTCGCCGCGGCCGGCGGCACGCGGAATCGGAAACAGCAGGCCGGGGTCGTAATGGCGCGGGTAGGCGACCTCGCGGCCGAGCGGGATGGCTGGCGTGGCGCCTGCGGGAAGTTCGGTGGACATGCCGCCGATTTTACGCCGCCCGCGCCGGCAACCTGCGGGCGGCGCCGGCCGGGTTCAGCCGGCGTCGCCGCCGTGCAGGTAGTCCAGGCTGAGCTGCAGCAGCGCACGCAGGCCCAGGTCGAGCGCGGATTCGTCGACATCGAACTGCGGCGAGTGGTTGCTGGGCGCGGCCATCGGGTCGCGGCCCTTCGGCGTGGCGCCGACGAAGAAGAACAGCGCCGGCACTTCCTTGGCGTAGAAGGCGAAATCCTCGGCGCCCATCGTCAGGCCGGGATCGACCACGTTCTGCGCGCCGGCCACCGCCTGCAGGCTGGGCAGCATGCGCGCGGTGAGGTCGGGGTCGTTGGCGGTCACCGGGTTGCCGGGGCTGTCGGGCACCCGCGCCTCGACGCTGGCGCCATGCGCGGCGCTGACATGGGCCGCGACGTTGCCCAGATCGGCGAGGATCGCCTCGCGCATGTCGGGGTCGAAGGTGCGGATGGTGCCGACCAGCTGCACCCGGTCGGGAATGATGTTGTAGCGGATGCCGCCGTTGATCGCGCCGAAGGTCACCACCGCCGGCAGCACCGAGATGTTGGTGCGGCGGCTGACGATGGTCTGGGCGCTGCCGATCAGGTCCGCGGCGGCGACGATCGGGTCGATGCCGCCCCAGGGCCGCGAGCCGTGCGTCTGCCGGCCGACCACGTCGATCGCGAAACTGTCGGAGGCCGCCATCAGCGGCCCGCCGCGCACGCCGATCTGCCCGGCCTGCAGGGTCGAGAACACATGCAGGCCGAACACTGCGTCGGGCTTGAAGTCGCGGAAGATGCCCTCGGCCAGCATCATCGAGGCGCCGCCGTCCTCGCCCTCCGGCGCGCCTTCCTCGGCCGGCTGGAACACGAACAGCACCTCCCCGGGCAGTGCATCGCGCATGCCCACCAGCGCCTCGGCCACGCCCATCAGGATCGCGGTGTGGGCATCGTGGCCGCAGGCGTGCATCACCCCCGTGGTCTGGCCGCGGTACTCGGCGGTGGCGGTGGAGGCGAAGGGCAGGCCGGTCTGCTCGGTCACCGGCAGCGCGTCCATGTCCGCGCGCAGGGCGATCCGCGGCCCGGGCCGTCCGCCCTTGAGCACCGCGGTCACGCCGGTGTGGGCGATGCCGGTGCGCGGTTCCAACCCCAGGCTGCGCAGATGCTCGGCGACCTTGGCCGCGGTGCGGGTCTCGCGGTTGCCCAGCTCCGGGTGCTGGTGGATGTCGCGGCGCCAGTCCACCACCCTGGCCTGCAGCGCGGCCGCGGCGCCGGCAACCTCGCTGCGTTGGGTGTCCTGGGCGAGTGCCGACAGCGGCAACCCGGAGAGCGGCAGGGCGGTACAGGCGCACAGCAGCGCGGCGGCAAGACGTGGCATCGAAGCGGCTCCCCGGAGTGAGGCCCCGATGCTAGAGGATTTACACCCCGTCCGGCGGATCCGCGCCTGCCAGCAGGTCCAGCGTCGCCTGCAGCATGGCGCGCATGCCCACCTCCAGCGCGGCCTCGTCGGGTGCGTAGTGCGGTGAGTGGTTGATCGGCATGGTTGCCGGGTCCTGGCCGCGGGGCGTGGTGCCGATGAAGAAATACGCGCCGGGCACCACGTTGGCGAACTGCGAGAAATCCTCGGCGATGGTCAGCAGGGGCATCTCGACCACATTGGCCTCGCCCACCGCCGCCTGCAGGGACGGCAGCACGCGGCGCGCGAGTGCGGGGTCGTTGACGGTGACCGGCGCGTTGTTGTCGAGCTTGAAGGCGACCCGGGCATCGGATGCATGCGCGTAATCGGTGGCGATACGCTCGAAGCGCGCGATCACCGCGTCGCGCATGGCCGGATCGAAGGTGCGCAGGGTACCGGTCAGCGTCGCCTCGTAGGGAATGATGTTGAAGCGCACGCCGCCCTGGAACTGGCCGGCGGTCAGCACCACCGGCGAATCCACGATGTTGACCTGGCGCGCGAGCATGCTCTGGCTTGCCAGCAGGATCTGCGCGCCGACGGTGATCGGGTCCACGCCTTCCCAGGGCCGCGAGCCGTGGGTCTGCTTGCCGGTGATGGTGATCGTCCATTCGTCGGCGCTGGCCAGCGTCGGGCCGCTGCGGAAGCCGACCTGGCCGGTGTGCAGGCCGGCCCAGACATGCAGGCCGAGGATCGCCTCGGGCTTGCCCTCGTCGAACACGCCCTCGTCGAGCATGCGTCGTGCGCCGAACACCGTGCCCGGTTCCGGCGGGCCTTCCTCGGACGGCTGGAACACGAACAGCACTTCGCCGGCAAGTGCGTCGCGCATGCCCACCAGTGCCTCGGCCACGCCCATCAGGATGGCGACATGCATGTCGTGGCCGCAGGCATGCATCACCCCGACCGGCTGGCCGCGGTATTCGCCAGTCACGGTGGAGGCGAACGGCAGGCCGGTCTGCTCGGTCACCGGCAGCGCGTCCATGTCCGCGCGCAGGGCGATGCGCGGCCCTGGCCGCCCGCCCTTCAGCAGCGCGGTCACGCCGGTCGGGCCGATGCCGGTGCGCGGCTCCAGCCCCAGGCGGCGCAGATGGTCGGCGACGACCTGTGCGGTGCGCGTCTCGTGGTTGCCGAGTTCGGGATGCGCGTGCAGGTCGCGGCGCCAGTCCACCACCTTCGGCTGCAGGGCGCGGGCGGTGGCGGCAAGGTCGGCGGCGGCGACTGCGGGCGCGGCGAGCGCCAGCGGCAACACCAGCGCGGCGAGCAGCGGGGCGGAGCGCAGGGTCATGGCAGATGTTCGTGTGGGGAAGGGCCGATCCTAGAGGAAATCCGCAGACCTGCGCCGGCAACGCATCGCGCCGGGAGCCGCGGCCCCGGCACGCGCGAGGGCGCCGCAGGGGCGCCGCGCGATGGGCCGCGGAGGGCGTAGCAGTAGGCGTGGCGGATCCGCAAGGTGGCCCTCGCGGCGCAGGATGCGGACAATGGCGCCCGGCGCGCCGCGTCCTGCTCCCCAACCACGAGGTCCCCATGTCCGACGCAACCCCCGGCCCATCCAAGCTCGCCCAGCTGCGCGAGATGTCGGTCGTCGTCGCCGACACCGGCGACTACGAGGCGATCGAACGCCTGAAGCCGGTCGACTGCACGACCAATCCCACCCTGGTGCGCAAGGCGCTGGACCTGCCGATCTACGCCGAACTGGTCGAGCGCGAACTCGAACGCGCGAAGGACATGAGCGGCGACCTCGAGCGCGTGGCGCGCCAGGTCGTCGACCGCCTGACCATCGGCGTGGGCCGCAAGCTGGCCGGGCTGGTGCCGGGCCGGGTTTCGACCGAGGTCGACGCCGACCTCTCGCACGACACCGACGCCACCGTCGCCAAGGCGCGCCAGTTCATCGACATGTACCAGGACGCCGGCGTGCCGCGCGACCGCGTGCTGATCAAGATCGCCGCGACCGTGGAGGGCATCCGTGCGGCCAAGGAACTGCAGCGCGAGGACATCGACTGCAACCTGACGCTGATCTTCAACCGCACCCAGGCCATCGCCTGCGCCGAGTCGGGCGTGTTCCTGATCTCGCCGTTCGTCGGCCGCATCCTCGACTGGCATGTCGCACGCGGCGAGGTGCCGGCGACGATCGACGACGACCCGGGCGTGCGCTTCGTGCGCGACGTCTACGCCGAGTTCAAGCGCCGCGGTTCGCCGACGGTGGTCATGGGCGCGTCGTTCCGCTCGACCGCGCAGATCGAGGCGCTGGCCGGTTGCGACCGGCTGACGATCTCGCCGGAACTCCTGCAGGCGCTCGACGCCGAGCATGGCGCGCTGCCGCGCAAGCTGGCGCCGGGCAAGGCCGACGGCGGACCGACCACGCCGGTCGATGCCGCCGCGTTCCATCGCGATCTCGAGGCCGACCCGATGGCCAGCGAGAAGCTGGCCGAGGGCATTGCCGCGTTCGCCCGCGACCTGGACGCATTGCGCCAGACCATCGCCCAGCGCCTGCAGGCGGCGCGCTGATGGCACGCGCGCTGCCCCTGCTGCTTGCCGCAACGCTGGGCCTGGCCGCATGCAGCAGCGCGCTGCAGCAGGCGGGCGCGCCGTCGCCCGCGCACGAAATCCGCAGCGGTCGCGCACAGGGCTACCTGGCGCCGCAACCGGCCTTCGACAGTGCCGCGCTGCTGCCCGCGCCGCCGTTGCCGGGCTCGTCCGGTCATGCGCTCGATGACGCGATCAGCGCGCAAGCGCGTGCACTGGCGGGCACGCCGCGCTGGCGGCAGGCGACGGTCGACGCCGACCTCGACTTCCCGCAGGCCGCCGGCCTGTTTTCCTGTGCGCTTGGCGTGCGCATCGACGCCGCGGAAACCCCGGCCCTGGTCACCCTGCTGCACCGCAGCCTGGCCGACGCATCGGCCGCCGGCGCCGCCGCCAAGCGGCGCTGGCAGCGGCCGCGTCCGTTCATGGTCAACCAGGCGCCGACCTGCACCCCGGACGACGAAGCCGGCCTGCGCGGCAACGGGTCGTATCCCTCGGGCCACACCGCCATCGGCTGGACCTGGGCGCTGCTGCTGGCCGAACTCGCGCCCGAGCGCAGCGACCCGCTGCTGCAGCGCGGCCGCAGTTATGGCGAGAGCCGGCTGGTGTGCAACGTGCACTGGTACAGCGACGTGCAGCAGGGCCAACTGGTCGCTGCGGGAACCGTGGCGAGCCTGCATGCCGATCCGGGCTTCCGCGCGGATTTCGACGCTGCCGCGCGCGAGATAGAACGCCAGCGTGCGCGTGGCGCAACGCCGGCCGACTGCACGGCCGAAGCCAAGGCGTTGCAGGCATCGCCGCTCGACGCCGATGCCGGCTGGGATGTCCGGCACTGAGAACGACGCGGCGATGACCCACGACGCGCCCGACCCGCCGCAGCGCCCCGTGGCCGACCTCGACCCGCGGCCGCAGCCACCGGAGCCGCCGCTGCCCAGC
>JAFAFY010000122.1 GCA_023423235.1 Pseudomonadota bacterium | reverse complement strand
TGGGCAATCCCGGCGGCGACGGCGCCGGCGATGCCTACGACGACTTCAATTTCGACGCGGTGCGCTGGACCCTGTCCGCGCACGAGGGCCGGCCCGGCCACGAGCTGCAGTTCACCGCGATGGTCGAACGCGGCGTGTCGCTGGCGCGCTCGATGTTCGCGTTCAACTCGGTCAACGTCGAGGGATGGGCGCTGTACGCCGAAGCCGAGCTGGTGCCGCACGAGCCGCTCGACGGCCAGCTGATCGCACTGCAGTTCCGCCTGCTGCGCGCCGCGCGCGCGATGCTTGACCCGATGCTCAACCTCGGCCTGACCGACCGCGAGAGCGCGGGACGCGTACTGACCGACGACGTGGTGCTGTCGCCGGCGATGGCCCGCCAGGAACTGGACCGCTACACCTTCAACGCACCCGGCCAGGCGACCAGCTACTTCTACGGCTACACCCGCATCCTGGAGCTGCGCATGCGCACCGAACTGGCGCTGGGCGCGAAGTTCGACCGCCGCGCCTTCAACAACTTCCTGCTCGACCAGGGCCTGCTGCCGCCGGATCAACTGGCCGAGGCGGTGGAGACGCAGTTCATTCCTTCGCAGCGCTGACGCGATCCCCATCGGTCACAGCGCAGCGGCAACGCACGCACGAACCCACTGCGCCAGACGGCCAGACGCACACGCGTCCGGCGTCGCCCGCACCGCAGACGCAATCGCGATATGGCGAAGCGTATCGCCCGCTCAGCGCGAAGCGGGCTCGATGACGATGCGCTGCGCCGCGGTGCGCGCGTTGCTGGCGCCGCCGTACATCAGCTCGGCGGTCGCGGGTGCCGCCAGATAATCGCCGCCGTTGCCTGCGCGGGCGAAGTAGTGCAGCGCATGTTCGCCTGCCGGCAGGTACTCCGCGTAGAACCGTGGCGTGCGCGCATCCAGCCGGCGGGTGCCGAACACGCTGCTGCCGGTATCGGAGACGCGCTCGAGATCGAGCCCGGCGATTGCGCCAAGCGCGAGGTCCGTCGGCCGCAGCCCCCCGGGCACGGCATCGGTCACCGCAACGAAGTGTCGCGGCGCAGCGCTGCGCACGACCAGCGTCACCCGCAACCAGTCGCCGTCGCGAAGAAGTACATCGTCGATATCGACCCAACCGCCATTGCGCAGGACCGCGTAGCGGCGTGCGATCGAGAATCCGACCGCGGATTCCCGCGCCAGTCGTGCATCCTCCAGATACTCGACCTCGGCGATGTAGCCGGCCGGCGTGGCGCCTGCGGTCTGCGGCACCAGGCGAAGCTGCCGCGCCTCCGGCAGCGCGCCCTGCCAGTCACTGCGGGCCTCGCCGGGCGCCAGCGTCAGGCGCACCGGCGGCGTCGCATGCCCGGTCATCACGAGCCCGGCTTCCGATCCACCGCGCTGTCCGGCGAGATCGCGCAATGCCAGCAGGCAGGTGGCGCCTGTCTGGGTATCCACAGCGGCGGCGTGGCCGTCGTACAGGTCGCCGAGTCCCGCGATCAATGCGCGCCGGGCGGCCGTCTCCCCGGGGCGATCGCGCAGCAAACCGATCAGCGCACACTGCTCGCGCATCGGCGAGCCCATCCAGCGATCGAGATCGCCGCCGGCCTGCAACACCCGCGCACCGCCGCGCGAAGGCGCCTGCGCCAGAAGCGTGGCCGTGGTGTCAGCGAACGCCGGATGTGCGCTGTGCGCCATCGCCTGCGCCAGTCCCAGCCGCGCCGGCATGGCCAGTTCGCTCCAGCGCAGGCGCAAGGCATCCAGCAACCCGGCGTCCACCTCCGGTGCAGCCGCCGCTGCCAGCGCTATGCGGTTGACGGCCAGCCCGTCGGCGCTGTCGACCTTGCGTCGCAATTCGCTTGCAAGGTAGCCATTGGCGCGCGCCAGCAGCGCGGCATCGACCGGATGTCCGAGTTCGCCCAGCCGGGTCAATGCCTGCACCGAGTACGCGGTCAGCGCGAGCTGCGGCCGGCCCGCCGTCTGGGTGGCATCGGCCGCGGCGAAGAAGCGGAACCCGCCATGGCCATCCTCGAACACCGCGGCATTGGCGATCGCTTCGTCCACCGCCGCCTGCGCATCCGGCCACCGCGCGGTGTCCCCACGTTCGATCGCCAGCGCCGCGCCCAGCGCGCGGCTGAGGATCTGCTCCCAGCAGCGATGTGGATAGGCCTGCAGATCATCGGTCCAACGCTGGACCAGGCCATCGACGCCGTGGACCAGCGTCATGCGCAGACGGGCATCGTGGGCGTGACCCGGGAGCTGTGGCAGATCCAGCAGCAGCGGCGAATCGCCCAGCCAGCCCGCCTGCAGGCGACGGCCGGGGATCGTCGGCGAAGCGACCTCGATATCGGCCATCACCGCGTCGCCGCCGATGCCGCTGTCGGTCGCCGCCAGTGCGCGCAGTGTGCCGGGGGCATCCGGCGCGATCTCCAGCGCGACACCGCCCTGTCCGCGTGGTGCCAATGCCACGGCGGACTCGGCCTGCGCGGGCGCCGCCATGCCTTCGACGCGGAGTTCGGCCGCCGCCTCGAGCGGCACGTCGCCTGTCTGGCGCAGGTTGGCCGCCAGACGTGCGCGGTCGCCCGGGTACAGCCGCACCGGCGCCTGCAGCCGCACCTCCAGCGGCAATCCCGCCTCGAGTGTCGCTTCGGCGACCTGGAACCCGTCGTCGGCATCGCTGCTCCAGGCCATGGCGCGCCAGCGCGTCAGGTTGTCGGGCAACGGCAGCGCGATCTCGCGGCGTTCGCCCGGAGCCAGCCGCAGCGACGGCAGCCACAACGCGGTATCGGCAAATCGCGTCCGCAGCCGTGCCTGCATCCGCGGCGCGCCGCTCGCATGCGTGGACTGCGGCGACGGTGCGCGCGTGGCGCCCAAGGGCCGCGCGAGGTCGCCGGCCGTCTCCTCGGACACGAAGCGCGCACCCGTGACCTCGACCCGGTCGAGCGATGCACTGCCCTCCACGCTGGCGCCGATATCCGCCGCGGGAGCAGGCGGCGCCGGCGGAGCCAGTGCACGCACCTGGCCTGCGTCGTCGAAGACCACCGGCGCTTCGCAGGTCTCGCGTGCGGCATCGTCGACATAGGCCGTGCAGTCCTCCTCCGGAGTCGGCTCGCCATCGCGCCATGGCAACCGCTGCGTCCACGGCATCGGCCACGCCCAGTTCCCGAATGCGGTACTGCGCAGGCGCGCCTCCCAGCGCCAGTTGCGGCCAAGCCAGTGCCGTCCGGCGGGGTCCGAGTACGCCAGGTAATCGGCGGCAAGTGCGCGTAGCGCATCGTCCATGACCGACAACACCACGTCGCGCGCCGTATCGCTGGTGTTGTGCAGCACCAGGGTGCGCGTCTCGCCCGGCGAGGTGGCGGCCGCATCGAAGGTCAGCGTAACTGGCGGCTCGGGGCTGGCCTGCGGCAGCGGCACCTCGACATCCAGTGCCAGCAGGCGCGGCGCATCGCGCCAGCGGTTCGCGACCGCGGGCGTGGCCGCGTCGCGGACGAACGCATGCAGCATTGGTGCCGCGCGCCAGTCGGCCGGCGTCTGCAGGCTGATGCCCGCCTCATTGCCCGCCAGTGTCTCGACCCGATGACCAACGATCGCGTCGCCACTGGCGAACACGAACAGCACCCGCGCCTGTGCCGCGGGCTGCCGCAACAGGACGCGCGCAGGCGCACCGGGGGCCGCGGGCGGCTCGACCAGTTCCAGTGCCGGCTGCACCCGGCCTTCCACGATACGGCTGTCGCTACCCTCGCCCCATACGTGCCGCACCACCTCCGCCGGCGCGGCATCGCCACTGCGCGCCAGCAGCCGATAGCGCCCTGGCCGTGTCCGCGCGAAATCGCAGGTCACCGCCTTGCCGGCAGGCACCGCGCAGCGCGTCAGCGTCTGCGGAGCAGCATCTTCGGCGAAACCCGGCGTGTACTGCACCTCGACGTCGACGCCGGACACCGGCTGCGGCCGGCCCTCGGCATCGATCACCACGCCCTGCAACGTGAGCGGCGTATGGCTGTCCCACCATCCTGGCGCGACCTGCAGGCCGACGAAGCGATCGAAGTGGCTGTAGCGTGCGGTCGCGGCATTGCTGGCGGTGGCCTCTCGACCATCGGGACGCACTTCGGCGACCAGGCGCACCTCACCGAACGCCGGCGGACGCACCTTGCCTTCGTCGTCGGCGACGAATGTCATCGGACGGCTGATGCGCACCCTGCCCCCGGCATCGGTAACCGGCTGCGGCGCATCCGGGTTCTCGAGCGCGGTGTCGTGTTCGCGCCGGTCGAACACGTCGATGAAGGTGTACGGCGCGTACTGCGGGTAGGCCTGCTGCAGCGGCAGTGGCGACAGGCGCGTACTCACTTCGGATAGTGCGATGCCTGCCGCCACACCGCCGGAGTAGTAGCCCGCGGCGATGTCCACATTGAACACGTCGCCGTCGCGCAGCACGCCGGCGACCTGCGCGGTGGCCTCGGCCCAGAGGTCCTGCGCGCGATAGGTGCCGACAAAGAAACAGGTGCCTTCCACATGCACGAATGCCGAGCCGCGGGCCGTGCCGATGCAATAGGTCCCATCGGTCAGGTGCACCGGCAGCGGCAACCTGCCGGAAAGACCACCCTCGGCATCGGGGGTCGCGTTCCAGCGCAGGATGGTCTTGCGGTCATCGCGCTCGAACAGTTGCAGTTCACGCGGAGCCAACTGCGCTGTATCCAGCCGCAGCAGACGGCCGCCAACGCGCTGGCGCTGCCACAGCCGGTACCGGACTTCATCGCCGGCGCGATACAGCGGCCGGTCGGAAACACCCCAGGTCTGCAGCGGTGCGCCCTGGCCCAGGACGCTATCGTCCCACTGCCGCCATGCCGGCAGCACGGCGCGGCGCAGGTGGCGGCCACTACCCTGGGTGGCACGCAGCAGCCAGATCGCATCTCGCCGATCCTCGCCATCATCGTCCGCATCGGATGGGACAACCAGCCAGGCGGGCAGCACCAGACGGGCGACACCGTCTGCGCCGGTGCGTGCCTGCGCAACGACGCGAGGCGCGGCATCGGATCGATCGCGCCACAGCAGCTCCACCCGGGCGTCCGCGACCGGCGCACTGCCATCCCACTGGTTGGCCCATGCCAACACCTCGCGGCGGCCAGCGACCGCAGCAAGATCGAACGCCGGCGCGGCGAATTCCACTGCCTGCGCCTGCCTGGCACCGGAAACCGAAGGCATCCACTGCCCCCAGCCGCCCTCGGCCAGTGCGTCGCGCATCACCCGCGAGGACAGGGGCTGCGACCCGGCGCCATGCGCTTCCTCGGATCGGAAGCTGCGAACGCGCGATTCCACCGCCACTGTCTGCTCCTGCACCTCGACCGCGGCTGCGTTGTACAGCCTTGCCAGTACTGGCGGATCGCGACCCTCGGCGACCAGCCCGCGGCTGCGCGACGCCTGCAGCATTGGCAGATAGGGCCCCGCGCGCAGCTCGACGCGCGCCGGCGCGACCGCAGGCGCTCCATCGGCGGCGTGGAGATTCTCCGGCAGGACGAAAGCAACCATTTCGCCCGGCCTGTGGATGCGTAACCTTGCATGGTCGCCTTGGCGCAGCGCGGGAATCGGTCGCGCGCCCGGATGCGATTGTCCCCGGCCCCAGCCCAGGAACTGGACGTTGTCGGGCAGCGCGGCAACCAGCCGACGGCGCGCAGCGGCGTCCAGGGGCTGCGAGAACAGCAGTTCGACCGGCTGGCCTGCCAGGCAGTCGAGCGTCAGCCGGCCGTCGACCACGTCCGCCGCGACTGCGCCGTGGCGACCGCTGCAGGTGGCCCCGCGCAGCCGGAACGTCTCGTTGACCAGCGCATCGAGCAACGTGCGGTCCTGGGTGCCCGGCAACGGCCCGGCGCTGCTGCGTAGCCCCGGCACGACAGACACCACCAGTCGGCGGTCCTGGCCAGGGATCCGTGGCAGCGCGAGATCGAACCATGCGCCATGACCGCCTGGCTCCGCCCTCGCCTGGATCGCGGCCGGATCGAGCGCAAGCGGCCTTCCATCGAGGGTCAGACGGAGCACACGCGCCAGCGCATGCGGGGTCGCCGGGGTATTGCTCCACAGCCGCAGTCTCGGCATCCCGTCCATCCAGCCCTGCTGGTGCAGCGTCAACTCGGGACGCCGTGTCTCCACATACAGCGTCGTGGCCGACCATGCGGCGCCGCGCTGCGTGCGCAGAGCCGCGACCTCGACCCGGTATCGCGTCGCCAGCGCGCGGCGCGCTGCATCGAAACGGCAGTCGAGCACGGTATCGCTGGTCCAGCTGCATTCGAGCGGGAGTGACGGATGCAGGCGCACGAGCCCGGTACTCACGGCGTTGTCCCACAGCTGCATCGCCTCCGGGAAGCGCAGTTGCAGGCCGTTGCCGTAATCGAAGTGCGCCTGTACTGCGCCAGCCTGCGACATTCCAGTCTGCGATGCCTGCGCGGACGCGGCGTCGAGAGCCGAAGCACGGGCCGGGAGGGAAGTTGCGGACAGCGCGCCCAGCAGTGCCGTCAACAATACTGCGCATCTTCCCGAGCGCATGCTTGCACCGGTATACGCCCTCGCCGCCATCCCCGACTTGCTCATGCCGATTCCCTGCGTACGCCAGGTCCCAGCATAGCGGTGCTCAACTGATCCGCTCGAGCATGCGCCGGTGGCCGATCAGGCGCGCCCAACGCGTGCCGATGTCGACCCAGCAGACGTAGGCCGCTTCGCCGGCGACGCGCCACAGCGCCAGCGGGCGCCAGGACCAGCGGGCTTCCGCGGCGCACAGTTCCCAGTCGAAACCGAGCTGGCGTGCGAACAGTGCGCAGCGCGCCAGGTGGTAGCGGCTGCTGAGCAGGGTGACGGGCGCGGCGATGCGCGCGTCGGTTGGCGTGCGCACTTGCGCGCCGTCACCCGCGGCATCGGCACCGGCCGGCGCGTCGCCTGCATCGGCAATGCCGGCAAGCAGCGCGCGGGCATTGCGCAGGTTCTGCAGGGTGTC
>JAFAFY010000029.1 GCA_023423235.1 Pseudomonadota bacterium | reverse complement strand
GGCGGCGCTGACGCCGCGGCCGGCATGCGGCGGCCGCAAGTCTAACGCATCAGGCCGCGTCGACGTAGTGCGTGGGATCCGGCACGCCGGCTGCCGCGAAGCCGTCCGCGCGCAGGCGGCAGGCGTCGCAGCGGCCGCAGGCGCGACCCTCTGCATCGGCGCGATAGCAGGAGACGGTCTGGCCGAAATCCACGCCCAGGCGGACGCCCTCGCGGACGATCTCGGCCTTGCTCATCCGCTGCAGCGGGGCGTGGATGCGCAGGCCGGCACCTTCGACACCGGCGCGGGTGGCGAGGTTGGCCAACTGCTCGAAGGCCGCGATGAACTCGGGACGGCAATCCGGATAGCCGGAATAGTCGACCGCGTTGACGCCACAGAAGATGTCGGCCGCGCCCAGGACCTCGGCCCAGCCCAGCGCAAGCGAGAGCATGATGGTGTTGCGCGCCGGCACGTAGGTCGAAGGAATCCCAGCCCCGCCCGCCTCCGGCACCTCGATGTCGTCGGTCAGCGCGGAGCCGCCGAACGCGCGCAGGTCGACATCGACGACCTTGTGCGCCGCGACGCCCAGCGCCTTGGCAACCCGGCTGGCCGCGTCGAGTTCGGAGGTATGCCGCTGCCCGTAGCGCACGCTCAGCGCGTGCACGGCATAGCCCTGTTCACGGGCGACGGCGACGACGGCGGCGGAGTCCATGCCTCCAGACAACAGGACGACTGCGTTCTTCATGGGGATTCGGGATTCGGGATTCGGGATTCGGAATTCGGGATTCGGGGAAAGGCTAGCGCAGCCGGGTGCCGGATACCGCGCTTCCGGAGCAACGATCACCAATCGCGGGCCCTCACCGTCCCGGCTCGTCGTTCCACAGCAGCTTGTGCAACTGCATCTGGAACCGCACCGGCAGGCGGTCGGCCACGATCCAGTCGGCCAGATCGCGCGCGGACAGCTGGCCCTTGCTGGGCGAGAACAGCACGTCGCAGCGCTCTGCCAGCCGGTGCGTCGCCACCACGTCGCGGGCCCACTCGTAGTCGCCGCGCGAGCAGATGACCAGCTTGACCTGGTCGTGCGCGGTCAGCAGCGGCAGGTTGTCCCAGAGATTGCGGTGCGCCTCGCCGGAATCGGGGGTCTTGATGTCGAGCACGCGGCTCACCCGCGGGTCGACCGCGCCGATGTCCAGCGCACCCGAGGTCTCCAGCGACACCTGGTAGCCGGCATCGCAGAGCCGCCGCAGCAGGCCGATGCAGCGCTTCTGCGCCAGTGGCTCGCCACCGGTCACGCAGACGTGGCGCACGCCATGGCGCGCGACCTCGGCCAGGATGTCGTCGATCTGCCACCACTCGCCGCCATGGAACGCATAGGCGGTATCGCAATAGGTGCAGCGGAGCGGGCATCCGGTCAGGCGGACGAAGACCGTCGGCCAGCCGGCATCGCGCGCCTCGCCCTGCAGCGAGAGGAAGACTTCGGTGAGCTTGAGTCGGTCGGCCTGGGATGCGGCGACCGCATCGGGCGCGACGACGGTCATGGACTAGCGCAGGCGCGAGAGCTGGATCGCGCGGAGGCGGTCGGATGCGGTGCGCGCGGCGTCGGTGCCGGGATACTGCCTGCCGACCGATTCGAGCGTGGTCTCGGCCGCATCGAGATCCTTCATGCCGTACTGCGACAGCCCGACCTTGAGCAGCGCGCCGGGCGTCTTGTCGTGGGTCGGATAGCGCTGGATGAGGGCACGGAACTGCTCCTCGGCCAGCGGATAATTCTGGGTGACGTAATAGCTCTCGCCCAGCCAGTAGATCGCGTTGGGCGCGTAGCTGCCCTGCGGATACTGCTGCAGGAACTGCTGGAACAGCTCGGCGGATTCGGCGTAGCGGGCATTCTTGAGCGCATCGAACGCGTGTTCGTAGGCGCTACGCTCATCAGCCATGTTGGCGATCGCACTGCGATCGCCGTGGATCGTGGGCGTGCGTTCGGAAGCCGCCGGCGTCGCGGGGGCTGCAGTTGCGCCCCCGACGAGATCGGGCAGTCCAGCGGCCGGTGCCGCGCCGCCTTCGAGGCGGTTCAGGCGTCCGTCGATGTCCAGGTACTGGCTGCGGTTGCTGGACTTGAGCTGCTCGTTCTGCTGCTGCAGGTCTTCGACCTGCGACCGCAGCGCCTGGATTTCCTGACGCAGCTGGTTGACCTGGTTGAGCAGGTCCAGGTTGGCACTGTTGTCGCCCGAGCGCGCCTCGAGTGCGGCCACCCGGTCGGCAAGGCTGACGCGCTGCGCGGACGCGGGCGCGGCGGCCACGAGGGCCGCCGCGAACGCGACTGGGAAGACCAGCCAATGACGCATTGCTGCTGGCATCAGCGCGCGGTGTAGATGATCTCGACGCGACGATTGCGGGCCCAGCAATCCTCGTTCGACTCGGTGCAGACCGGACGCTCTTCGCCGTAGCTGACCACGGCCAGCTGGGCAGCCGAACCGCCATTGGCCTGCAGCGCCGAGGACACACCATTGCCACGGCGCTCGCCGAGGCCCTGGTTGTACTCGCGGCTGCCGCGCTCGTCGGCGTGGCCTTCCAGCGAGATGCGCGAGGCGCTGCGGTCACGCAGGTACTTGGCGTGGCAGGCAACGATGGCCTGGAACTCGGGACGCAGGGTGTCCTGGTCCAGATCGAAGTAGACGACGCGCTGGCGCAGGCAGGCATCGCTGTCGAGGTCGGCGGGGGTGTAGGCGCCCGGGGTGGCGGGGCCGGTCGGGGCCACGGTGCCGGTGGACGGGCCGGTATCGGTCGCCGGCGCTTCTTCCTTCACCTTCTTGGTACATGCAACGGCAGCGGTGCAGAGCAGCGCAGCGAACAACACGCGGGTGGTCGTTTTCATCTCGTCGATCCTTGGTTTTTTTGACTCAACAGGGCAAGCAGTATCAAGCAACGGGACGTGCAGGCCGCGTGGTCAACGCTTTTCCCGGAACGGCCCCCATGCCGGCTCGCGCACATCACCTTCCGCAAGGACCAGGCGCTGCCGCACCCGGCCGTCCGACGACGCCGAATACAGCACACCCCTGCGCCCCTCGCGTGCCGCGTAGAGCACCATGCCGGCGTTCGGGGCGAAACTCGGCGATTCGTCGAGCGACCCCGGCGACAGCGTGGACCAGCGCGGCGACCCCAGGCTGCGGTCCAGCACGGCGATACGGTACACGTTGCCGGCGCCCTGCGCCACGGCGATCTTCTTGCCGTCGAAGGAAACGCTCGGATCGGCGTTGTAGCTGCCCTCGTGGGTCACCCGGGTGGCGCCGCCGCCGCTGGCGGACACCTGGTAGACCTGCGGGCGGCCGCCGCGGTCGGAGATGAAATACAGGCTGCCGCCATCGGGCGACCATGCCGGCGAGGTGTCGATGGAGAAGTGGTTGGTGATCTGGGTCAGCGCCTTGCTGCCCAGGTCCATCACGTAGATCTCCGGATTGCCGCTGCGCGAGAGCGACAGCGCCAGTCGGCTGCCGTCGGGCGAGAACGCCGGCGCGCCGTTGATGCCGCGGAAGCTCGACACCAGCTCGCGACCGCCGCTGTTGATGTCCTGGATGTAGATGGCCGAGTTGCCGCTCTCGAAGCTGACGTAGGCCAGCCGGCGCCCGTCGGGGCTCCACGAGGGCGAGAGCAGCGGCTCGTTGGAGCGGACCACCGTCTGCGGGTTGTGGCCGTCGGAGTCGGCGACGATCAGCGCATAGCGCGCGTCGCGGCCCAGGCCGGTCTGGGTGATGTAGGCGATCCGGGTCCAGAACGCGCCACGCACGCCGGTGATCTTCTCGTAGATCGCATCGGCCATCTGGTGGGCGACGTCGCGCATGGCGTTGGCGCGCGCGGTCATCGCCAGGCCGAGGATGCGTTCCTGCTTGGCGACGTCGAACACTTCGTACTCGACCCGGTAGCTGCCGCCGCCGGCATCGACGACGCGGCCCACGACCAGGAAATCCTGGCGCAGCGCGCGCCAGGTGGGGTACTGGACCTCGCTGCCGCGGGTCGGACGTTCGACGATGTCGCGCTCGGGCAGCGAGCGGAACTGGCCGGAACGGTCGAGGTCGGCGCGGATCACCGCGGCGACATCGGTATCGGGTGCGACGCCGCTGCCCTGGTAGGGCATGGGCACGACGGCGATCGGCATGGCCTGCGCGCTGCCGCCGGTGATGTCGATCTCGAGCCCCTGCTGCTGCGCGCTGGCCAGCATCGGCAGGGTCAGCGCAAACAGGGCAAGCAGGCAGCGGAACAGGATGGGCTTCATCGGATTACCGTTTGGATGGAGACGGGTTGGATGGCGGCTGGCATGTTGGATGGCGGCCGGCGTGTGCGGCAGGGCCGGCGGCGCCCTGGCAGCTTGGACGCAGGTGCGGGCGAGAGGATGAATAGCGCCGCAATCATCAGTCCTGGGCCCTGAACGTGAAGTTCAGGCGGCGGCTGAAGACCGGTTCAAACCCGGCGTAGGGCAGCGGCTCGGCAGCGCGCTCCGCCGCCTCGACCGAACGCCGGCCCTGCGCGTCGTAGGGACAGGAAGGATCGAACTCGACGCTCATGACCTCGCCGCCCGGCAGCTGGGTGATGTACATCCGGCAGGCCTGCCCCAGCGTGACGTTGTCGGGCCGGCGCCAGTTGCGGCGCACCACCTCCTGGATCGCCGCGGCGTACTTGGCCGCCAGGCCGCTGTCTCCGTCCGGACGGCCCGGCGGTGGACTCGCGGCGGACGCGGCGGCGCGCTCGGCAGCCTGGCGGGCCTCGCGGTCGGCGATCTGCTTGAGGCGATCCTCGGCCAGACGTGCCTGGCGCTCGGTGCGCTCGCGCTCGGCGCGGATCTGTTCGAGTTCCTGTTGCGCGCGACGGCGGCGCTGCTCGGCCTCTTCCTGCTTCTGGCGTTCGGCCAGTTCGACCTGGGCCTGGCGGCGCTTTTCCTGCTGCTCGCGCTCGCGCGCTTCCTCGGCCTGCGCGTCGCGGCGCACTTCGGGCTGGGCCACCGGCTCGGGATCGGGAATGACTTCCTGCAATTCGGGCTGCGGCACCTCGGGGGCGTCCTCCGGTCGCGGCTCGGGGAGCGGCTGCGGTGGCGCGGCGGCGGGCTCTTCGACCGGTTCGGGCAACGGCTCGGGAATGGGTTCGGGTTCCGGCTCGACCACCGGCTCCGGGCGCCGGTCGAGCGCACGCCGGTCGGCTGCGCTCAGCGCGTTCGGGTCGATGACATCGGCGCTGACCGGCGAGCCCTGCGCGGACTGCGGGGTCGACGACCGGCTCCACCACATGCCCAGGAAGATCAGCCCGAACAGCAGCAGGTGCAGCAGGACCGCCAGTCCCACGGCCAACGCGGTATCGGCGCGCGATTCACGCATTCAGTTCGCGCCCTCCTCGGGGCGGCTGATCAGGCTGACCTTGGTCACGCCGGCGTCGTTGATCAGGCTGATCGCATTCATGATGCGCTGGTAGCTGGCGTCGGCATCGCCGCGCACCAGCACCGCGGCTTCGGGATTCTGGTTGTGGATCGCGCGCAGGCGCGCCACCAGGTCCTCGGCACCGACCGACTGGTTGTCGCGCTCGATCATCAGCGCCAGCGCGCCGTCGGCGTAGACGCTGACCACGATCGGGTCCTTGGGCGCGCCCAGCGACAGCGCGCGCGAATCGGGCAGGTTGATGTCGGTGCCCAGATTCATCAGCGGCGTGGTGACCATGAAGATGATCAGCAAGACCAGCATCACGTCGATGTAGGGGACGACGTTGATCTCGTTCTTGAGCTTGCGCCGCTTGGCGCGGCGGAGGGACATCGAGGGCATGGCAGGATCCGGTGAGGTGGACGATCGCGACCCGGGCGCGCCAAGGCGCGCAAAGCCGGGTCAGTCGGCGCTGGTCTGCCGTTCCAGGATCGAGGAGAACTCGTCGGAGAATGCCTCGAAGCGCGTGGCGACACGTTCGACCTTGGTGGCGAAGCGGTTGTAGGCCCAGACCGCCGGGATCGCGGCGAACAGGCCCATCGCGGTCGCGATCAGCGCCTCGGAGATGCCCGGCGCGACGGTGGCGATGGTCGCCTCCTTGACGTTGGCCAGGCCATGGAAGGAGATCATGATGCCCCACACGGTGCCGAGCAGGCCGACGTAGGGCGCGATCGAACCGACGTTGGCGAGGAATTCCAGATTGCGCTCCAGGCCGTCGAGCTCGCGCGCACCGGCCACGCGCATGCCGCGCTGGGCACCCTCGAGCTGGGCGCGGGCATCGACGCCGCGGCGCTGGCGCTGGCGCGAGTACTCGCGGTAACCGGCCTCGAAGATCGCCTCCAGGCCTTCGATCTCACGGTTGCGCTCGGTCGCCGAGGCGTAGAGCTTGCCGATCTCCGCCCCCGACCAGAAGCGCTCCTCGAAGCGGTCGGCCTCCTTCTCGGCGCGGTCGAGCATGCGCTTCTTGCGGAAGATGATGACCCACGAGGCGACCGATGCGAACAGCAGCAACAGCATCACCAACTGCACCGGGATGGAGGCATGCAGGATGAGTTCGAGGATGCTCAGGTCGTTGGCGACCGGCGCGGCGGCAGCGGCGGCGGTGTTGGCCAGCTCGGTGGCGGCAGCCGCGTCCTCCTCGGGCAGCGCCTGCACCTGCGCGGCGGACTGCAACAGCATCGGCAAAAAACTCATCCAGGCTTACTCCGCTGAGATTTCAAGTGATTTGAGTTGGGCAAGCAGTGCATCGGGAATCGCGATCGGCCGGAACCCGCCCGCCGACAGCGCCGCCACCCGCACTTCGGCGTCGAGCAGTAGTTCGCCATCACGGCGGATCTCCTGCACGAACACCACGCTGGCCCGGCGGCATTCGCGCAGCACCGCCGACACCGTCAGTGCGTCGTCGAGCCGCGCGGGCTTGCGGAAATCCACCCGCATCGCCCGCACCGCGAACACCAGACCGTGGTCATCGCGCAGCGACACCTGCCCATGCCCGTGCGCCCGCAACCACTCGGTCCGCGCACGTTCCATGAAGGCGATGTACTGCGCGTGGTAGACCACGCCACCGGCGTCGGTATCTTCCCAGTAGACGCGTGTCGGCCAACTGAATACCCGGGATACGGGATTGGGGATTGGGGAGTCGGAGCTCATGGGTGCTGTCTCGGCATCGGCAAAGCCTCGCATTCGGTGACCGGGATCGTCAGAACAGCTCTCCCGGGTCCCGCGTCCCGAGTCCCGGGTCGCGCGCCTTGGGCGTCAGCCCGAGGTGCAGATACGCCTTGCGGGTCGCCATGCGCCCGCGCGCGGTGCGGACCAGAAAGCCCTGCTGGATCAGGTAGGGCTCGATCACGTCCTCCAGGGTGCCGCGCTCCTCGGAAAGCGCCGCGGCCATCGACTCCACGCCCACCGGGCCGCCGTCGAAGTTGTCGATGATCAGCTGCAGCAGGCGGCGGTCGAGCTCGTCGAAGCCTTCCGGGTCGACCTTGAGCATCTGCATCGCCGCATGCGCGACCTCGCGGCTGATGTGGCCGTCGGCGCGCACCTGGGCGTAATCGCGGACCCGCCGCAGCAGGCGGTTGGCGATGCGCGGGGTGCCGCGCGAGCGCCTGGCGATCTCGTCGGCGCCCTCGGGCGCGCAGTCGATGCCGAGGATCTGCGCCGAGCCGCGCCCGATCCGGGTCAGCTCGGCCGCGCTGTAGAACGCCAGGCGCTGGATGATGCCGAAGCGGTCGCGCAGC
>JAFAFY010000414.1 GCA_023423235.1 Pseudomonadota bacterium | reverse complement strand
TCGTCGTTGCTGAGTCCGCGGCCGAACTCCAGCCGGTCTTCGGCAAACAGGGCGAAGGCGATCAGCCGCGTCATCAGCCGCGCTTCGGTTTCCGAAGGATGCTGGGCCAGCACCAGATCGTGCGCGGCGTAGTAATGCCGGTCCATGTCGCTGACCTGCAGTTCGGCTTTGTAGACGGTGGCCTTGAGCGACATCATCGGGACCTGCACGGAAAGGCGCGGATTGTAGGTCAAGCACGCGCTGCGGCGGCTGTGCCGGGCCCCGGTCACGACGGCCTCATGCCGGCTTTGGGATGCTGCGCCCATGCCTGAAAACGCCGCCTGCGCCGTCGCGCCCCGCGTCATCGACCGCGCCCGCCTGCGCTGCGCCAGTGCGGCCCGGGCGGGGGTGTGATCGTCTCCGACGATCCGGCCGAGGCCAACGCGGTCCATGTCCGCGGCAGCCTGCGCGCGGGCGTGGAACGCGGGCGGCCGCGATGGAAGATGCGATGGAGGCCGCTGTGAATCCGGAGGAATGGATCGACGTCGCGTGTCCGTGGTGCGGCGAATCCTTCGCCGTGCCCGTCGATGCCAGCGCCGGCGATGCCGAGTACATCGAGGATTGCCCGGTGTGCTGCCAGCCGATCGCGATGCAGCTGCGGCTGGGCGGCGATGCGCCCGCGCTGCACGTCCGGCGTGATGACTGAGTTGCGTCCGGCATGCGCGATCTTCGCTGCGGGCGCAGCGCCCATGGCGCTACTCGGGCAGTTCCCAGAATGCGCGGATCAGCGGCTCGACGTCCTGCCAGTCCAGCGTGGGATCGCGGCGTACACGCAGCCAGCCATCGCGCAGCTGCGCGACACAGGCGTCCCAGGGGACGTCACCGTGGTACTCGCGCGACATCTGTCCAAACACCCGGCAAAGCTCGACATCGTCTGCTTTCAATGACGTCCTTCGGCACGCCTTGTCGACGGATGGACCTTGGAATCGAGCCCTCGGCCCCCAGTCAGGAATGTGCAGCCTCCGCGCCGCACCCGCGCGCGTCTGTTCGGTAGCGCACGTAGCCGAGGCCAGCGCTTCAGTTACCGTGACCTATGCGCGCTGCCGCACATACGAACACCCATTCAGGCATGAGAATCGCTCGCCGCCGCCCATCGCATTGATGCGAAAGTCCCGCCGATGAAGAAAAAGACTCCGTGGTCGCCCCGGAACACACTGCTCAACGAGCTGCCGCCGGACGCCTGCGAACGCCTCTCGGACGAACTGCAGCTGGTGGAAATTCCCGCCGGCAAGGTGCTGTTCGAGCCGTATGCGCCGCAGACCACGCTGTATTTCCCGCGCGAGGGCATCGTCTCGGCCACCCTGGTGCTGGAAAACGGTGACAGCAGCGCGGTGGCGATGGTCGGCAACGAGGGCGCGGTGGGCCTGGCACTGCTGACCGACGGGCGCTGCTCGCCGTCGCGCTATGTGGTGCAGGCCGGCGGCGAGGCGCTTGCCTTGCGCGGCGACGTGGCGATGGCGGAGTTCCGCCGGGGCGGCGCCTTCCAGCGCATCATGCTGCGCTTCATGCAGGCCTTCCAGGCGCAGATCGCGCAGACCGGGGTGTGCAACCAGCACCACACGGTGGAGAAGCAGCTCACCCGCTGGCTGCTGCAGGTGCACGACCGGGTGGGATCTGCGGAGATCCGCATGACCCAGGAGCAGATCGCGCACCTGCTGGGCGTACGCCGCGAAGGCGTCACCGAGGCCGCACGCAAGCTGCAGGAAGACGGTTGCATCCGCTACAGCCGCGGACTGATCCAGGTGCTCGAGCGCGAAGGCATGGCCGACCGTGCCTGCGAGTGCTACGCCGTGGTCCGCCGCGAATACGACCGCCTGCTCTCGCCCGCCGACACCTGAACCCGGGGAGAGCCGGCAAGGCCCGGCACCACGGCAGCGGCCCCGCTGCCTGGCGCCCCGCGTGCGTGGCGCGAACCCAGCCTCAGGGCGCGCCTTCGCCCTCGCCCTCGACCTGCGGGTCGGCGTGCAGGGCCAGGTTCAACTGGTCGATGACCACGATCCAGTCGGCGTCGTCGATGCGCTCCTCGCGCAGCAGTTGTGCCTGGGCCGGCGACCAGAACGGCGCTTCCTCCAGCCGCATGTCATCGGGCAGCGGCGAATGGCTGGCGATGAAGGCACGGATCGCGGCGGGATCGTCGGGCAGGCCCAACTGCTTGAACAGTTCGGAGAACGGGTGGACGGTCTGCTCCATCGGTGGCTCGCTGTGGTCTGGGCCGCCAAGCGTAGCGTGCGACGGCGTCGACGCAATGCATCGGGGCAATCAATCACGTGCGATCAGGCGCATGCCGGGGCGTCGTCACCCGGCCTTGGCGGCGGCAGCCGCAGTCTGGCGCTGCCATTCCGGAGCCGACCATGCACCAGACCCCGCCCCGCCTGCTGACCGATACCGCGGACATCGCGCGTTTGAACGCGTGCATCCGGGAACTCGATGACGAAGCCACGGTCCGCCTGCGGCTGGACGAAGGCCAGGCAGGTGGCGCGCGGATGATCGAAGGCACCGTGGCCGCGCGTCCAACGATCGAGACCTTCCGCGATGCCGATGGCCGCGAGGGCCACAACGCCCTGTTGCGGCTCGACGACCTGGAAGACCCGGCCCGCAGTCATTACGTCTGGGTCGACAGCATCACCGGCATCACCCGCCTGCTGGATTGAGCATCCCGCCCGTGTGCGGCGTCGGCGTTCGGCGCGGATGCCGCCGCGATGCAGCGCGCTGTCCGCGCTGGTGGGCACTGGCCAGACGCGCGTCAGCAGCCCCAGCCAGATGGAACGCAGGCAGGCTGCGCACCGTTGGCGATACGCCGTCTGTCGATGCCGCCTTCGCAGTTGTCCCGTCCCTCCGCATCCCGCGCGGAACAGGCGTGCCGGCGCCGGAATCGATGCGCCGGCATCCGGGTGGACGCCGCTATTCCTCCGGCGGCCGCGGCCGCGGCATCGACGCAGGGTAGGCGCAGCCGCGGATCGCCGCGCCGCCGTCGATCACAAGCAGGCCGGTCAACGGAAACCGCGCGCCGGACATGTCGTCCTCGCAGTGCTGCTTGCGCACCGTCACCACCACTTCTCCAGCGCCGTCGCGCGCGGCGATGCGTCGCCCGCCCGCGGTCATCGCGGCCTTGGCGCCGGTCAGCTTCCGCTCCGGGACGCCGGCGCCGACCAGCACGATGGTGTCGCCCTCGACCCGCGCCTGCCAGAACGGCTCATTGGTCGAGACGATCACATCCCCGTCCCGGACATCTCCGTCGGGGGCATCGGCGTCCGGGTCATCGGCGTCATGGCCGGCGGTTTCGGTTCCAGGCGCCGGGGCGCCGTCCTGCGCTGCATCGGGCGTGCCAGCCGCATGCAATGGCGGTGCGTTGTCCGCGCAGGCGCCCAGCAGCAGGCCGGGCAGGAAGACGGCGAGCAGTCGTTGGCGCATCGGATTCTCCTCATGGCGGGCAGTGGCCATCATCGTTGCGCGGTCGTGCACGGGGGATGCAATGACGCTCGCGCATTCATCCGGGGTTGCGGATGACACCCGGTTCTCAGCTGGCGGCCGTAACCGTCTGTTCCACAAGGAATTTCTGCTGCATTGCAGCATATCCCGGCCAGCGAAATTATCCATATTTATCAATGTGTTAGAATGCCACCCCGCGCATCGAACGGAGACCGCTATCGCTGTTGTCCGCGCCCTGGCCGCATTGCTCGTCGGCGTCGCCCTGCTGCTCGCCGGCGCCGGCCTGCTCAGCACCCTGCTCGCGGTGCATGGCCGCATGGTCGGCTTCGACCAGCAGACACTGGGCCTGATCATGTCGGGCTACTTCGTCGGGTTCTTCCTCGGCACCTATATCGCGCCCGGCCTGATCCAGCGGATCGGGCACATCCGCGCCTTCGGCTTCTACGCGCCGCTGTGCGCGGCTGCGGTGCTGCTGCACCCGGTGCTCGTCGACCCTTGGGCCTGGCTGCTGCTGCGGGTGGTCACCGGCATCGCCCTGGTCGGCCTGTACACGGTCATCGAGAGCTGGCTCAACGTGCAGGCGCCGGCGGACAAGCGCAGCCAGGTGTTCGCGGTGTACATGGCGGTCAACCTGCTGGCGCTGGCCGCCGGGCAATGGCTGATTGGTCTGGGCGATCCGGCCTCGTTCGTGCTTTTCAGCGTGGTCGCGATCCTGGTCTGCCTGGCCGTGCTGCCGGTGGTGGCCAGCCGCATGACCCAGCCCACCCTGCCGGCAACGCCGCGCCTGGCGCTGGCTGCGCTGTGGCGGGCCGCGCCGGCGGCCGCCAGCGGCGCGCTGCTGGCCGGACTTGCGATGGGCGGGTTCTGGGGCATGGGCGCGGTCTATGCCGATGGCCTGGGCCTGGACCTGCGCGGTATCGCCGCGCTGATGAGCGCGACGATCCTCGGCGGCGCGCTGCTGCAATGGCCGATCGGCCGCCTCTCGGACCGGGGCGACCGGCGCACCACCCTGGCGGTGGTCTGCGCGCTGGCCGCGCTGGTCGGCATTGCCATGGTGTTCACCGCCGCGCATTCGGAGACGGTGCTGTTCGCGCTGTTTTTCCTGTTCGGCGGGCTGGCATTCGCGATCTATCCGCTGTGCGTGGCCCACCTGCTCGACCACCTGCCGACCGAGGACACGCTGTCGGGCTGCTCCAGCCTGCTGCTGCTCAACGGCGTCGGCTCGGCGATCGGTCCGGCGCTCGTGGGTGTGGCCATGCACCGCGCCGGGCCGCAAGCGCTGCCGGCCTCGTTCGCGGTGATCCTGGGCGCATTGGCGCTGATTGCCGTTGGCCGACGCCTGGTCCGCCGCCGTGACCGCGACAATCCGGCCAGCTTCCATCCGATGCTGCGCACCACCCCGACCTCGCTGGAACTGCTGCCGGAAACCGGCGCCGCGCCCGAGGGCCCGGACCGCGACGGCGGCGATCCTGCCCAGGCATCCGCGTCCACCTCTTCCCGATAACCACCGCCTCCCGACAGAAGGACACCCGTTGACCCAGCACACCACACCGCCCGACCTGACGCCCGCCAATACCCCGTTCGTGCCGCGGCTGATGCTCGCGACCGACCTCGACGGCACCTTCCTCGCCGGCGACCCGGCGCATCGCCAGCAGCTCTACCGCCTGGTGGACCGCCACCCCGAGATCCGTCTGACCTTCGTCACCGGCCGCGGCTTGGAAGCCGTCATGCCGCTGCTGGCCGACCCCAGCCTGCCGCGCCCGGACTACGTGATCTGCGATGTCGGCGGCACCGCGGTCGATGGCCGCACGCTGCAGCCGATCCAGCCGCTGCAGACCCGTATCGACCGCCGCTGGCCCGGCGAACACGCCGTCGCCGAGGCGATGGCGGGCTTTCCCGGCCTGGCCCGCCAGGACGTGCCGCAGGACCGCCGCTGCTCGTACTTCTGCGATCCCCAGGTGCTGGCGCCGCTGCGTAGCGACATCGAGGCGGCCGCGCGCGGCCTCGGCTGCTCGGTGCTGTACTCGGCCGACCGCTACCTCGACATCCTGCCGCCCGACACCGACAAGGGCCGCACCCTGGCCGCACTGGCCGACCACCTGGAACTGCCGCACGAGCGCGTGCTGGTGGCCGGCGACACCCTCAACGACCTGTCGATGTACCTGTCCGGCTTCCAGGGCGTGTGCGTGGGCGAGTCCGAGCCCGCACTGGTCGATGCCACCCACCAGCTGGGCAATGTGTTCCATGCGCGCGCACCCGGTTGCGGCGGCATCCTCGAGGCGGTCGCGCATTTCGGCCTGCTCGACGCCGACGACCCGCACCTGCAGACCCGCGCGCCCGAGGCCACGGGCAAATCGGAACTGGTGATGGTCTATCACCGCCTGCCCTACGAGGAATACGTCGAGGACGGCCAGCGCAAGCGCCGCCGGCCGACCTCGCCCAACGGCATCATCCCCAGTCTGCTGGGCTTTTTCGGCGGCGGGCAGAAGGGCTCGTGGGTGGCCTGGAGCGTCGACGATCCCAGGCTCGGCAAGTTCGAGACCCATACGCCGGTCGATGCCGAGGCCTACCCCGACCTCACGGTCGCCCGCGTGCCGCTGACCAAGACCGAGGTGGACGCCTTCTACAAGCGTTTCTCCAAGGAAGCCTTCTGGCCGATGTTGCACACGTTCTGGGAACGCGCACGCTTCCGCGAGGACGACTGGAAGATCTTCCTGCGGGTCAACCGCAAGTTCGCCGAAGCCACCGCCGCCGAGGCCGCGCCCGGCGCCACCGTGTGGCTGCACGACTACAACCTGTGGATGGTGCCCGCCTACCTGCGCGAGCTGCGCCCGGACGTGCGCATCGCCTTCTTCCACCACACCTATTTCCCGTCCGCCGACGTCTTCAACGTGGTGCCCTGGCGCCGGGAGATCCTCGGCAGCCTGATGCAGTGCGACTACATCGGCTTCCACATCCCGCGCCAGGTCGAGAACTTCGTCGACGTGGTACGCGGGGCGATGCCGACCGAAACCCTGTCGCGCGAGGGCTGCGCGCCGCGCTTCCTCACCTACGGCTGCGCGGTCGGCCTGGACGACATGACCACCCGGCTGCGGGTGGGCGACCGCTGCATCGGCCTGGGCGCGCACCCGGTCGGTACCGACCTGCGGCGCATCCGCGACGGGCTGGCGCAGCCGCAGGTGCGCCTGCGGCTGGAGAAGATCCGCCGCGAGTTCAGCGGCCGCAAGCTGGTGCTCTCGGTCGAACGCCTGGACTACACCAAGGGTACGCTGGAGAAACTGCTGGCCTTCGAGCGCCTGCTCGAGGAACAGCCGGGACTGCGCGGCAGCGTCAACCTGCTGATGATCTGCGTGCCCGCAGCCAAGGAGATGACCGTCTACCGCCAGCTGCAGACCCAGATCGAGCAGGCGGTCGGCCGCATCAACGGCCGTTACTCGATGCTGGACTGGACCCCGGTGCGCTTCTTCTCGCGCGGCCTCCCGTTCGAGGACGTGCTGGCGCATTACGCCGCCGCCGATGTCATGTGGATCACGCCGTTGCGCGACGGGCTCAACCTGGTGGCCAAGGAATTCGTCGCCGCGCAGGGCATCGAGGGCAGCGCCGGCGTGCTGGTGCTGTCGGAATTCGCCGGCGCGGCGGCAGAGCTCAAGGGCGCGGTGCTGACCAATCCGCACGACCAGAGCGACCTGGTGGCCGGCCTGCGCCAGGCGCTGGCGATGCCCGACCACGAGGCCGGCGCGCGCCAGCGCCAGCTCCACGACATCGTCAGCCATTACGACATCGACCGCTGGGGGCGCGATTTCCTCGCGGCGGTGGCGGCCAGCGGCAGCGGCGCGGACCATCACCGCTATGCGATGCGGGGCCTGGCAGCGGCCTGACCGGACCGCCATCGCCGCGGCACGCCCACGCGCGACCGTGGCGATGCTGCGCTGCACCTTTGCCGGGCCCCGGGCCTGCGTATGCTGCATCCGGGCCCGCGCCCCCGCGCGGGCTGCCGGTATGCAATCCGCACCCACCGATGAGGAGACGACCCATGCGACACGCTCCTTTGCTGGCGGCCGCAGCCATCTGCGGCCTGCTGGCGGCCTGCAACCAGGCCGAGGCACCGCCCGAGACCACCGTTCCCCCACCCGCCGCCGAGCAGGCCGCAGAACAGGCCGCCCAGCCGGAAACCCCGTCCACCGATGCCAGGCCTGCGCCTGCGGTGTCGACCTATGACTGCGAAGGCAGCCACATCACCGCCAGCTTCGGCGATGCTGGCGTGAGCGTTGCGGTCGATGGCCAGGTCCTGCAACTGCACAGCCAGGAAGCCGCATCGGGCGCCAAGTACGGCGACGACGCCGGCAACGTGTTCTGGACCCGTGGCCGCAACGACGCCCTGCTGACGGTTGCCGGGCACCCCGACCGCGCCTGCACCGCGGTCGCATCGCCGCACTGACGCCGCAGCGACCGCGCGGCATCGTCCACCACCGGAAGGCCGCCTGCGGGCGGCCTTCGCATGTCCGGCCCGCGCCTTCGCACGGACAGGCACGCCAGGGCCGCGATTGCAAACCGACCATGGTCGAGCATGCCGCGCTGCAGCACGCCGTTACCCTGTGGGGTTCCCCACGACGGTTGCCTGCCATGTTCCAACGCGCCACCCGGCTGAGCGTTCGCCTGGTCGAACGTTTCCTGCCCGATGCCTACGTCTTCGTCCTGATCTTCACCGCGCTTGCGGCCGTGGCCGCGTTCGCGGTCGAACGCACCGCGCCGCTCGACCTGGTGCGCTACTGGGGCCGCGGCTTCTGGGAGCTGCTCGGCTTCTCGATGCAGATGCTGCTGGTACTGGTGACCGGCTTCATCCTGGCCAAGACGCCACCGGTCAAGCGCCTGCTGACCTGGCTGGCCTCGCGCTGCCGCACACCGAAGAACGCGATCGTCGTCGTCACCCTGGTGGCGCTGGCGGCCAACTGGATCAACTGGGGCTTCGGCCTGGTGATCGGCGCGCTGTTCGCACGCGAGGTGGCCCGGCACGTGCGCGTCGACTACCGCCTGCTGGTGGCCAGCGCCTACTCGGGCTTCATCATCTGGCACGGCGGGCTGTCGGGCTCGATCCCGCTGACCATCGCCACCGAGGGCCACTTCCTGCAGGACGCGATCGGCATCATCCCCACGTCCGAGACGCTGTTCGCACCGTTCAACCTGCTGATCATCGCGCTGCTGGTGATCGCGGTACCGCTGATCAACCGCGCCATGACCCCGCCCGAGCAGGACGCGGTGCTGTTCACCCCACCCGACGACCCGGCGCCACCGGAACTGGAGCACAACGCGCATCCGGCCGAAAAACTGGAGCACGGCTGGATTCTGTCGGTGGCGATCGGCGTCGCCGGCTTGGTGTACCTAGCGGACTATTTCGTCTCCGGCGGCAGCCTCAACCTCAACATCGTCAACTACGCGTTCCTGATGCTGGGCATCACCCTGCACCGCACGCCCGCGCGGCTGCTGGCCGCGCTGCAGGAGGCGATCAAGGGCGGGGCCGGCATCGTCATCCAGTTCCCGTTCTATGCGGGAATCATGGCGATCCTGGTGCATTCGGGCCTGGCGACGACGCTCTCGGAATGGTTCGTCGCCTTCGCCAGCGCCGACAGCCTGCCGTTCTGGACCTTCCTCTCCGCCGGCCTGATCAACATGTTCGTGCCTTCGGGCGGCGGCCAGTGGGCGGTACAGGCGCCGGTGATGATCCCGGCGGCGCAGGCGCTGGGCGCCGACCTGCCGCGCGTGGCCATGGCGGTGGCCTGGGGCGATGCCTGGACCAGCATGCTGCAGCCGTTCTTCGCCCTGCCGCTGTTGGCGATCGCCGGCCTGAAGATCAAGGACATCATGGGTTACTGCCTGATGCTGCTGCTCGCCTCCGGCGTGATCATCGGCCTGGTGCTGGCCCTGTTCTGACGCGTCGGACACGCGCCCTGGACCAAAAACGCCCGCGCCGCAGGAAGCGGTCGCGGGCGTCGGCAGGACGATGTTGCCTGCGCGGTCGCGCGGGGCGTCAACTCGATACTTTCTTCGCCACCGTCATGCCCAGCACGAACAGCACCACGGCGATGATGATCGCAGCCCAGAACAGGAACTTGGCGATGCCGAACGAAGCGCCGGCGATGCCGCTGAAGCCGAGTACGCCTGCGATGAGGCCGATGACGGCGAAGATGATGGCCCACTTGATCATGCTGCTGGTCTCCTGACTGAGTGTCGGCGAAAGGCGGCATCCTTGCGCTGCGGCATGCCGCCACGGTTGGACGCTGCGCATTCTGTGCCGCGTCCGGTGCGGCCGGCGTGAATGGACCGCCTTGGCCGCGGGCAACTTTGGCCGCGGGCAGGCGCGTGGCGGCCGCGATGCGCAGACATGCCGGTTCCGCTGGCATGCCGGCTCCGCTGGAGTGCCCGTTCCGCTGGAGTACCCGGCGCACTGCAGCGCAGCTGGCGCATCAGCGGTGACAGGACGCGCCGCTGCCGCTTCCCGCCGCCTG
>JAFAFY010000360.1 GCA_023423235.1 Pseudomonadota bacterium | reverse complement strand
GCCCTGCCCGGGCCGGCTGCGCAGCTGCAGCGGCGCGCCCAGCAGGCGGGCGATGCGCTCGGCGATCGCAAGCCCCAGGCCCAGGCCCTGCCCGGCCGCGTTCTCGCCGCGGCGGAACTCCTCGAAGATCAACGCCTGCTGGTCGGCGGGAATGCCCGGCCCGGTGTCGTGGACCTCGATGCGCAGCGCGCCGCCGCTGCGGCGCACGCCCACCAGCACGCCGCCCGATGCGGTGTAGCGCACCGCGTTGCCGAGGAAATTCTGCAGCACCCGGCGCAGCAGCTGCGGGTCGCTGTCGACCCAGGCGCGCGTGGGCACGTGGCGGAAGCGCAGCCCGCGCTCGCCGGCCAGCGCGCGGAACTCCGAGACCAGCGGCTCCAGCACCTCGGCCAGCGGGAACGGCCGCGGTTGCGGCACCAGCCCGCCGGCCTCCAGCCGCGACATGTCGAACAGACCGGTCAGCAGGTCGCTGGTGGAATCCAGCGCGCCGCGGATCTGCCGCAGGCGCTGGCGCTGCGGCTCGGCCAGCACCTGCTGCGCCAGCGAATCGGTGAACAGCTGCGCGGCATGCAGCGGCTGCAGCAGGTCGTGGCCCACCGCGGTCAGGAACCGGGTCTTGGCGTGGTTGGCGCGCTCGGCCTCGCGCCGCGCCTGGTCCAGGCTTTCGGTGCGCTCGCTGACCCGCTGCTCCAGGGTCTCGTTGGCCTGCTGCAGCGCCTGCTCGTGGCGGCGGAATTCGGTGACGTCGGTGAAGGTGGCGACGAAACCGCCGCCGGGCATCGGGTTGCCGCGGATCTCGATCGCCACCCCGCCCGGCAGCCGGCGCTCGGCCACGTACGGCGTGCCCGCGCGCATATGCCGCAGGCGCTTGTCGACCTCGCGCTCCACGTCGACCTGGCCGATGACACCGCCGGCCAGGTTGTGGCGCACCAGCGCGGCGACCTCCACGCCGACCCGCAGCAGCGTCGGCGGATAGCCGAACAACTCGGCATAGCGCGCGTTCCACGCCACCAGCCGCAACTGGTCGTCGACCACGCTGATGCCCTGGCTCATGTTCTCCAGCGCGGCTTCGAGCAGGCGCTGGTTGAAGCGCAGGTCCTGTGAGGCCTCGCCGACGATCTCGGCGATGGTGTCGAGGTCGGGGCCGGCATCGCGCCGCGCCGCCTCCAGCAGCAGCCGCGCCGAGGCCGCGCCCAGCACCGCCGAGAGCTCGCGTTCGAGCCGGCGCTGGATCCGCCGCGGCACCGCCCCCTGCGCCGGCGCGTCCTGCAGCAGTTCCTCCACGCGCGCCGCCGGCAGGAACCGCCGGCCGGCCTTGGTCAGGGTCTGGCGGCTGGCGCCGGGCTGGCGCTCGGCCTGCGTGTCCTCGGCCAATGGCGGCCGCAGCGCCGTCCACACCACGGGCACCACGATGCCGACGAACAGGCTGGTGCCCACCGCGCGCCCGAGCCGGCTCCAGCCGGTCAGCCCGAACAGGGCATCGGGGGCCAGCCAGCCCAGCCCCAGCGGCCCCGCGCGCAGCCATGCCGGGTCGCCGTGGGTGGCCACCAGCGTGGGCAGCAGCATCACCCAGGCCCAGGTCGCGAAGCCCGCCAGCACCCCGGCGATCACCGCGGCCGGCGGCGTGCGCGGGCGCAGCACCGCGAATCCCAGCGCGGGCACCAGCGTCGCCAGCGCCGAGAACGACACCTCGCCGACATCGGCCAGCGCCGCGCTGCCGCTGACCAGGCGGCTGTAGACCCAGCCCAGCAGCATGATCGCCACGATCACCACCCGCCGCAGCCGCAGCAGCGCGCCGCGGTGGTCGTCGGCCTCCCCGCGCGACCACGCTCCGCGCAGCAGCCCGGGCGCCAGCCAGTGGTTGCCGACCATCAGGCTCAGGGTCAGCGTGCTGACGATGACCATGCCGGTCGCCGCGCTCAGCCCACCCAGGAACACCAGCAGCGCCAGCGCCTCCTGTCCCAGGGCGATCGGCAGCGCCAGCGCGTACATGTCCGAGGACACCGTGTCTCCCAGCAGCGCCTCGCCGGCGCGGGCCAGCGGCAGCATCGGCAGCGCGATCAACGCCAGGTACAGCGGGAAGCGCCAGCGCGCGGCGGCGGCGTGGCGCTCGTCGCGGCACTCGACCACGCCGACGTGGAACTGGTGCGGCATGATGAACATCGCCAGCGCGCCCAGCAGCACCAGCGGCGCGAAGCCGCCGCTGCTCTGCATCACCGGCACCGCGTCGGCGGCGACTGCCGGCAGGCCGCGCAGGCCCAACCACACGAACAGGCCCAGCGCCAGCATCGCCACCAGCTTGAACAGCGACTCGAAGCCCATCGCCAGCACCAGGCCGCGGTTCTGCCCGGCGGCGCTGGCGCGGCGGGTGCCGAACAGCATGGTGAACAGCGCCATCGCCAGCGCCACGTACAGCGCGCTGTCCTGCCAGGGCGCGGCGTCCGGCGCACGCGTCGACTGCCCGGTCAGGGTGGCGTAGCTCATCGCCACCGCTTTGAGCTGCAGCGCGATGTAGGGAATCAGCCCCAGCGCCGCGACCAGGGTCACCGTGGCCGCCAGCCAGGCGTCGCGGCCCAGCCGGGTGGCGATGAGGTCGGCCAGCGAGGTGGCGTTGCTCTCGCGCGCCAGCTGCACCAGCCGCACCATCACCCGCCACGCCAGCAGGTAGAACAGCATCGCGCCGAGGAAGGTCGGCGGCAGCGGCCAGCCATAGCGCGCGGCCTGGGTGACGGTGCCGTAGAAGGTCCACGAGGTGCAGTGCACCGCCAGCGACAGCACGTAGACGTGGCGCCAGTGCCGGCCGAGTGCATCGGGGTGGCGCTCGCCATAGATGGCGATGGCGAACATCACCGACAGCCACAGCACCACCGCGACGACGACGACGCCGGTGGTCAGCATGGTGGCCGGCGCGGGCAGCAGGTCGAAGGCGGCATCAAGGCGCGGCATCCGCGGAGAACGCCGGCGAGCATAGCGCAGCGCCGCGGGCGCGGGCCGCAGCGGCAATGCATCTTGTCCGGCCCGCGTCGCCGGCGGTGCGAGTCGGAACGCACGAAGGCCGCCCGGAGGCGGCCTTCGCGTGGATCATGCGGCATCGATGCGATCAGAAGTTGTAGCGCAGCGACAGCGTCCAGTCGCGCGGACGGCCGTAGTAGGCGGTCTGGATGTTGCCGACGCTGGAGAACTCCTGGCCTTCGATCTTGTAGGTCTCGTCGGTCACGTTGCGCACGCCGGCGCGCACCTGCCACACGTACTGCGGCGAATCCCACACCCCGTACAGGCCGACCAGGGTGTAGGCCTCCTGCATCAGGTTGCTGCGGTTATCGACCGACAGCCAGGTGTCGCCGCGGTAGGACACGTCGCCGCCCAGCGTCAGCGTGCCCGCCCCGCCCAGCGAGAACGCGTGCTGCAGGGCGATGCGCGCGGTCCAGTCCGGCGTGAACGGCACGTGCTCGTGCAGCGTGGGGTCGTAGGCCGGGTTGCCCGGATCGGTGGTGCGCAGGTCCGCGAAGTGCTTGTAGCTGGCGTCGGTCCAGCCCAGCTGCGCGCTCAGCGTGGTGGCATCCCCCAGCCTGGCCATGCCCTCGAACTCGACGCCGTTGATCTCCATCTCGGCGGCGTTGAGCACCGGGAAGGAGAACGTGGGCGTGGGCGAATTCGGATTCAGCACTTCCGACACGCGCGCCTGGAAGTCCTCGTAGCGGCTGTGGAAGGCGGCGACGTTGGCCTGCAGGCGGCCGTCGTCGGAACGCAGCTTGAAGCCGGCCTCGTAGGTCCAGACGAATTCCGGGTCGAACACCGCGGCGGTCGTCTCCAGCGCGCTGTTGGCGCGGCCGTTGAAGCCGCCGGACTTGAAGCCGCGGTTGGCCGACAGGTAGCCGCTGGCGTTGTCGCTAAAGGCCTTGTGCAGGCTCAACGACGGCGTCACCGCGCTCCACTTCTGCCGCGCCTGGAAGGCGACGGTCTCGTTGAGCAGCTGGAACGGCAGGATGCCCAGGAACAGCGAACTGGACGACCAGAACGTGCTGGTCGAACGCACGTAGTCCTTCTCGTCCTCGGTGTAGCGCACGCCCGCGGCCAGGGTCCAGGTCGGGGCGAACTCCCAGTTGACGTGGGCGAACGCGGCCTTGCTGGTGGTCGAGAGGTCGTCGTCGATGGTGCGCAGGAAGTTGACCGGCACGCCGCCGTTGAAGAACAGGTCGTCGGCGTAGGCCTCCTGGTAGGACGGCACGTCCTCCTTCATGTAGTACAGGCCGAAGGTCGCCTGCAGGTTGCCGCCGTTGTCGTACTGCAGCTGCAGTTCCTGGCTGACCTGGTCCTGGTCCAGCGCCACCAGCACGTCGCCGAGTTCGAACTCGGAGGCGTCGATGTCGATGAAGGAATGGGTCTGCAGCTCGCGGTAGGACGTGATGCTCTTGAGCAGCAGACTGTCATTGAGGTCCCACTCGGCGCTCAGCGACACGCCGGTGTGGGTCATCTCCTGGCCCTGGCCGGGGCCGAAGGAGGTACGCGCGGTGAAATCGAACTCGCCGGTCGGCGCGGGCTTGAGCACCACCGGCCCCAGCACCAGGTCGGTGGCGACCAGCGGCGCGGTCGGGCGGCCGATCGACAGGTCCGTCTGCTGGCGGGTGCGGTCGACCGAGAGCGCGGCGCGGAAGCCGTCGGTGGGCTGGAACACGGCCTTGGCGCGGAACGCGAAGGTGTCGTCGCCGTTGAAGCTGCGGCCGCTGTCCAGGTCCCGGATGAAGCCGTCGTTGTCGATCTTCGCCAGCGCCACGCTGGCGGCGACCGTCTCGCCCAGCTGGCCGCCGGCATAGAAACGGCCTTCGCGGCGACCGTCGGCGCCGACGGTGACTTCCGCCGCGCCACCGGTGTCGTCGAAGGGATTCTTGGTGGCGATCTTGATCGCGCCTCCGGTCGAGTTCTTGCCGTAGAGCGTGCCCTGCGGGCCGCGCAGCACTTCCACCTGCTGCACATCGAACAGCGAGAACAGCGCGCCGTTGATGCGCGCGTAGTAGACGTCGTCGACGTACATGCCCACGCCCGGATCGAAGGTCTGCAACGCGTCCGGCTGGCCGATGCCGCGGATGAACACATTGACGCTGTTGGCCGAGCCGCGGCCCTGGACGATGTTCATGTTGGGCACGGCGCCCTGCAGGCCGTCGATGTTGCTGGCCTGCAGGTCCTTGAGCTGCTCCTCGCCGAAGGCGCTGACCGCGACCGGCACGTCCTGGATCGATTCGCTGCGGCGGCGCGCGGTGACGGTGATCGCATCGAGCTCGGTCGCGCGGCCGTCCCGGACGACCTCGACCTCGACTTCCTCGACGTCGATCTCCGTCTGCTGCGCATGGACTGCGGGTGCGGCCAGCCCGAGGCCGATCGCCAGGCTCAGTGCGGAATGCCGGATGGTGTTGCGCTTCATGTGTCCCCTCCCACGGGTCGCAAGTCGTGCGGCACGCTGCCGCCCGATGCCAAGACTAGGGAGTGGCCGCAGGCGGCGGCATCGTACCTTCGGACAATGGCCCGGGCCGCGGCCGCGCCCCGACACTGCCCGCCGTCTGGCCCGCGGGCCGCCTGTCGTGTGGGTCTGCCATGGATTTCGTGATCGTACTGGGCGCGCTGTGTTTCCTGATGTACGTCGCCTACCGGGGACACAGCGTGATCCTGTTCGCACCGGTCGCGGCGATGGGCGCGGTGCTGCTGACCGATGCCAGCCTGGTGGCGCCGATGTTCACCGGGCTGTTCATGGACAAGATGGTCGGCTTCCTGAAGCTGTACTTCCCCGTGTTCCTGCTGGGCGCGGTGTTCGGCAAGGTGATCGAGCTGTCGGGCTTCTCCAAGTCGATCGTGGCCGCGACCATTCGCCTGTTCGGGCCGAAGCGGGCGATGCTGTCGATCGTCACAGTCTGCGCGCTGTTGACCTATGGCGGGGTGTCGCTGTTCGTGGTGGTGTTCGCGGTGTATCCCTTCGCCGCCGAACTCTTCCGCCAGAGCGACATTCCCAAGCGCCTGATCCCGGGCACGATCGCGCTTGGCGCCTTCACCTTCACCATGATGGCGCTGCCGGGCACGCCGCAGATCCAGAACATCATCCCCACCGCGTTCTTCGGCACCGATTCCTGGGCCGCGCCGGTGCTGGGCACCGTCGGCTCGGTGCTGATCTTCGCCGGCGGCATGGCATACCTGGAATGGCGCCGGCGCAAGGCGGCGCTGGCCAGCGAAGGCTACGGCGGCGACCTGCGCAACGAGCCCGAGGCCTTCACCGGCGACCGCCTGGCGCATCCGCTGGTGGCGTTGCTGCCGCTGCTGCTGGTGGGCGTGTCCAACAAGCTGTTCACGATGCTGATCCCGCAGCTCTACGGCAGCAGCCACAGTTTCGTGCCGGCGGTGATGGGCGAGTCTGCGCCGGTGGTGCAGGAAGTCTCGCGGGTGTCGGCGATCTGGGCCGTGCAGGGCGCACTGCTGGTCGGCATCCTCGCGGTGGTGGCGCTGGCCTGGCGGCCGGTCACGCGCAAGTTCGCCGAGGGCA